>DAORVZ010000291.1:0-3744 GCA_035434005.1 Lacunisphaera sp. | reverse complement strand
ACGCCGGCGCCGACGGCCTCGAGCTCAACTTCGGCTGCCCGCACGGCATGTGCGAACGCGGCATGGGCTCCGCCGTCGGCCAGCAGCCCGCCGTCGCCGAGAAGATCACCGGCTGGGTCATGGAGAAGGCGACCATCCCCGTGATCGTGAAGCTCACGCCCAACATCACGGACATCACGATGGCCGCCCGCGCCGCGAAGCGCGCCGGGGCCAACGCCATCTCCCTCATCAATACGATCAACTCGATCACCAACGTGAACCTCGACACGTTCGTGCCCGAGCCCACCGTCCGCGGTCTCAGCTCGCACGGCGGCTACTGCGGCCCGGCGGTGAAGCCCATCGCGTTGAACATGCTGCAGGCGTGCGCCGCCGACCCCGACGTCAACCTGCCCATCTCCGGCATCGGCGGCATCACCACCTGGCGCGACGCCGCCGAGTTCATCGCCCTCGGTGCGACCTCGCTGCAGGTTTGCACCGCCGTCATGCATTACGGCTTCCGCATCGTCGAGGACATGACCGACGGTCTGAACACCTACCTCGACTCCAAGGGCATGAAATCCCTCGCCGACCTGCGTGGCAGATCCGTCCAGAAGCTGCAGAAGTGGGAGAATCTCGACCTGAACTTCCAACGCGTCGCGCGCATCGACTACGAGAAGTGCATCGGCTGCAACCTCTGCTACATCGCCTGCGAGGACGGGGCCCATCAATGTATCGACCTGAAGAGCCCCGAGGAACTCAAGGTCGGCCTCGGCCCCGGCCGCGTCCCGCACAAGCCCGTCCCCAAGGTCCGCGAGGAAGACTGCGTCGGCTGCAACCTCTGCTCCCTCGTCTGTCCCGTCGACGAGTGCATCACGATGGTCGAAATTCCCAATGGGAAGGCCTCCATGACCTGGAGCAACTACCAGGACCGCCTCGCCAAGGGCGAAATGAAAGCCATTCCGCCCCATCCTTAATCCCCCATGAGTTCACTTACACCCTGTCCTAATTTTATCGGCGGCGAATGGTCGCAACCGAAAATCGCCGGCACGCCGGTCTATAATCCTTCCACCGGCGACATCATCGCCGAGTGCCCCGCGGGCGGTCCCGCCGAGGTCAACGCCGCCGTCGAGGCCGCGCACGCCGCGTTCCCGGTCTGGCGCGACACGCCGCCGGTCGAGCGGGCGCGCGTGTTCTTCAAATATCGCCAGCTCGTCGAGGCCAACTTCGACAAACTCTGCCAGACCGTCTCGCGGGAGCACGGCAAGACCAACGTCGAGGCGCGCGGCTCGATCTTCCGCGGCATCGAGAACATCGAATACGCCTGCGGCATCCCCACCCTGCTCTTCGGCGACTCGCTGCGGAACATCGCGCGTGGCGTCGACTGCGACACCATCAACATGCCGCTGGGCGTCTGCGTGGGCATCACCCCGTTCAACTTCCCGGCGATGGTCCCGCTGTGGATGTATCCCACCGCCATCGCCTGCGGCAACACCTTCGTCCTGAAACCGAGCGAGAAGGTCCCGCTCAGCGCCGTGCTGCTCGGCCAGCTGCTCGAGCAGGCCGGCTGCCCCAAGGGCGTGTTCAACATCGTCCACGGCGGCCGCGCGTCGGTCGACGCCTTGCTCACCCACCCGAAGGTGAAGGCCGTCTCCTTCGTCGGCTCCACCCCGATCGCCAAATACATCTACGACACCGGCACCAAACACGGGAAACGCGTCCAGGCCAACGGCGGCGCGAAGAACTACATCGTCGTCATGCCCGACGCCGATGTCGGCAAGACCGTGGAAAACCTGGCCACCGCCGCCTTCGGCTGCGCCGGCGAACGTTGCATGGCGGGCTCCACGGCCATCGCCGTCGGCGCCGCGGCCGAACGCGTGCTGCCCGACCTCGTGAAGGCCGCCAACGCCATCAAGGTCGGCCCCACCGATCGCGCCGCCCAGCCCGACATGGGCCCGGTCATCACCGGTGCCCACCGCGACCGCGTGCTCAGTCTCCTCGCCACCGGCGAAAAAGAAGGTGCGAAGATCATCGCCGACGGCCGCGGCGTGAAGGTGGCCGACGCCCCCAAGGGCTTCTATGTCGGCGCCACGGTCGTGGACGGCGTGCAGAACAACATGACCCTCGCCAAGGAGGAGGTCTTCGGTCCCGTGCTGAACGTCATGCGCATGGACGACCTCGACTCCGCCATCGAGCAGGCGAACAAGTCCGCCTTCGGCAACGGCGCAGCCATCTTCACCAACAACGGCCGCGCCGCCCGCGAGTTCACCATGCGGGTGAAGGCCGGCATGGTCGGCGTGAATGTCGGCGTCCCCGCCACGATGGCGATGTTCCCCTTCACCGGCTGGGACGACTCCTTCTACGGCGACCTCCACATCCAGGGCAAGGAAAGCATCCAGTTCTACACCCAGCAGAAGGTCGTCTCGTCCCGCTGGTTCGGCGGCGACGTGGGCGATGTCTGGAAGAAGTAGCAAACGAGTGACGTGTGACATGTGATGTGTGACGAGCCATGAAACCCCTGAATTTCGAGAACCCCAAGGCTGACGGCTATCGCGACCTCGTCGTGTGGCAGAAGGGCATTGCGGTAGCCAAGCTCGTCTATGCCCTTACCAAGGCGTTTCCGGCTGACGAAAAGTTTGGGCTAATTTCCCAGATGCGGCGTGCCGCAGTTTCTATCTCCTCAAACATCGCTGAAGGTCAGGCACGGCACACGACAGGCGAATTTATTCAGTCCATCTCACACGCCGAGGGGTCTGTCGCCGAGCTGGACACTCAGCTCCATTTGGCGGTCGAACTCGGGTTTGCCACGGATCAACAAGCCGCGGCCTGTTTCGAACTCCTCGGCGAACTCCGTCGCATGCTCAACGGTCTACGCCGGAAACTATCCGGTTCCTCCTAACTCGTCACAAGTCACACATCACATGTCACTCCTCATCAAGAACGGTGAGATCGTCACCGCTGACTCCCGCTACGTCGCCGACATCTACTGCGAAGGCGAGACGATCACCCGCATCGACAGGAACATCACGGCGCCCGCCGGCACCGAAATAATCGATGCCCGCGGCAAGTATGTCTTCCCGGGTTTCATCGATCCGCACGTGCACATCTACCTGCCGTTCATGGGCACGTTCTCCAAGGACACCTATGAGACCGGTTCGAAGGCCGCGCTCGTCGGCGGCACGACGACCCTCATCGAGATGTGCTGCCCGTCCCGGGCCGACGACGCCCTCAAGAGCTTCGAACTGTGGATGAGCCAGGCCGTCGGCAAATCGGCCTGCGATTTCACCTTCCACATGGGCGTGACGAAGTTTAACGACGGCACAGAGGCCCAGCTGCGCGAGATCGTGAAACGCGGCATCGCCTCCTTCAAAATCTTCCTCGCCTACAAGGGTGCGTTCGGCGTCGACGACACGGAGCTCTACCGGACACTCAAGCTCGCCAAGGAACTCGGGGTCATCGTCACGGCCCACTGCGAGAACGAGACCCTCGTCGCCGAGCGCTGCAAGGAATTGCTCGCCGCCGGCAAGACCGACCCCGGCCAGCACCACGAGAGCCGTCCGCCCACCGTCGAGGCCGAGGGCGTGCACCACCTGATGACCTTTGCCGAGCTGACCGGCGCCGCCACCTACATCGTCCACCTCAGCTGCAAGGAGGCACTCGACCAGGCCGTCGCCGCCCGCCAGCGCGGCGTGCGCGTCGGCGTCGAGACGCTCATCCAATACCTCACCCTCGACAAGACCTACGCCGAGAAACCCAACTTCGAGGGCG
>DAORVZ010000290.1:0-3754 GCA_035434005.1 Lacunisphaera sp. | reverse complement strand
GAGTAAGTTCTGGTCACCCTTTCAAGCCGGCCCCTCGGGGCCGGCTTTTTTGTGCGTGGATGCCGCGAGACAGTCGCGAGCAAGCTCGCTCCCACAACCAGGCATTCCCCCCTGTGTGGGAGGCGAGTTCACTCGCGACAGTTCCCCCCCCTTTGTGGGAGCGAGTTTACTCGCGACTGTTCACCAAATGTGGGAGCGAGCTTGCTCGCGACATGCCGGTGTCGCAACATCCTCCATGGCTTTCGAGCCGAGCAAAGGCTATCAGGCGCTGCGGCGAGGCCGGTTTTCCGAGGCAGGTGCGCTGTATTTTCTCACCTTCTGCACCGCCGGACGCAATATGGGGCTCACCGAAGTGACGATCGCCCACGCCGTGCAACAAGAATGGCGCGCGATGTCTCTCGGCGGCGTCTGGATCCTGCGTTGCGGCACCGTCATGCCGGACCATGTCCATTTGCTGGTCGAACTCGGGGCCAAACTCCCCTTGTCCCGGACCATCGCGAGACTCAAGGCCCGCACGGCGGCATCTCTGCGGAAAGCCGGGCTGTCGTGGCAAGCCGGCTACTATGACCACCGGGTCCGGCCGCAGGAGGATATCCTGCCATATTTTCTCTACACCTACCTGAATCCATACCGGGCCAAGCTGGTCCGGGTGGGAACCGAGTGGCCCTGGTTCACCTGTGAGTCCGCGGACCGGAAGTGGTTCCTGCCCATGTTGGACCATGGGCTGCCAGAACCAGCCTGGTTGGCGGATCTGCCTTGAGAGCCGCGAGACCGTCGCGAGCAAGCTCGCTCCCACAACCAGGCATTCCCACCTGTGTGGGAGCGAGTTCACTCGCGACAGTTCCCCCCTTGTGGGAGCGAGCTTGCTCGCGATAGTTCCTCCTGTGGGAGCGAGCTTGCTCGCGACTCTCCTACCTGACCTGCAGCGTGTCCGCCTCGTAGGCGAGGCCGAGCGACGGGATCGTGACGGCCTTGCGTCCGCCCTGCTGCTTCACCGTGCCGGCGACCCAGACGTCGTGGCCTGCCGCCTTGGCGGCGGCGAGCGTGGCCTCGACGGCCGACGGCGCCACGTAGGCGGCGAAACCGACGCCCATGTTGAACGTCGCATAGGCCTCGCGCAGGTCGATCGGGCCGGCCTCCATCAAAAACTGGAACAACGCCGGAATCGCCCGCGGCTCGGTGATCTCGTAGACGAACGGCTCCTCCAGCCGCATCAGCTTGCGCCAGCCGTGGCCGGTCACATGCGCCACGTAGTTGAGCTTCACGCCGGCCTGCTGGCATTTGACCACGAAATCCACGTAGATGGCCGACGCCGCGAGCAGGGCTTCGCCATAGCTCCGGTTGTCGCCGTGGCCGATGGGGGTCGCGTATTTCTGCGGGAGCTTGTCGGCGATGAGCCGGCAGAGGCTGAGGCCGTTGGTCTGCACGCCGGTCGAGGCGAGGAAGATGATGGCGTCGCCGTTCCTGACCTCGCCCGTGATGCGTTGCGCCTTCGGCTCGATCTTGCCGATGGCCGAGCCGGCCAGGACGATGGTGTCCGGGTTGACGATGCTCTTTAAGGTCGGCGTCTCACCGCCGCCCCAGACGGCGCCGGCACGGTGGCAGCCCTCGGCCCAGCCGTCCACCAGCGCCTGCATCCGCGGGGCGTCGGAGAACCAGCCGGAATCCCCCACCGCCGCGTGCATCGCGACCGAGATCGGGCGGGCACCGCAGGTGATGAGGTCGTTGACGATGGTCGCGACGGTATCGATCGCGATCTCGCGGTAGAAATTCTTGCCGCTGGCGGCGTAGACGGCGTCGGCCACGAGGTTTTTCGTGCCGAGACCTTCCTCGACATGGGCGAGGAAGTGATCCTTCCCCTCGATCAGGTAGGCGCTCTCGCCGCGGGTCGTCGCCGGCTCGGCGTAGCCGTGGGCCGCGAGCTCGTTGGCCGTGCCGCGCGCGGCCTGCTGGCAGGCCCGCTTGAAGGCATCAAGCTGGTCGTAACGGACACCGGAACTTTCGTAGGACAAAGACATGAGGAATTTTTCCGCGGATTACACGGATGGCCGCAGATACACTAGGATTGTCATCCTGAACGGAGTGAAGGATCCAGTCGCACGACCGCCGGCAAACGAGGCACTGGATTCTTCGCTACGCTCAGAACGACAGGCATCGGGAATTTGTTTTCTATCGGCGTTCATCAGCGTAATCCGCGGGCTCAGTAGCTCCTGCCCTCGGCTTTCTCGAAATAGTTAACGTAGGCCTGGTTCACGACGCGATAGCCACCGGGGGTCGGATATTTGCCGGTGAAGAACCAGTCGCCGGTGTGCTGCGGCAGCGCCTTGTGCAGGTTCTCGATCGACTGGAAGATGATCTCGATCTCGCCCTTCCAGCCATTGGGCTTCGGCGAAACGAGCTGCGTGATCTTCTTGGAAATCTCGTCGGCCGTGAACGGCTCGTAGATCTTCCGCACGTGGTTGACCGGCTCGGGCGATGGGGTGAGCACCTCCGCGCGGCAGAGGCGGTAGACCTCCTCGATGAGCGCGCCCTGCCCGCGTTCCTTGAGCAGCGTGATGGCCGCCTCGAAGGCGATGAACTTGCCGATCTCGGACATGTCGATGCCGTAGCAGTCCGGGTAGCGTATCTGCGGGGCCGTGGAGGCGATGACGATCTTGACGGGGTTGAGCCGTTTCAGGATGCGCAGGATCGAGCGGCGCAGCGTCGTGCCGCGCACGATCGAGTCGTCCACACAGACGAGAGCGTCGCCGGGCTCCACGACGCCGTAGGTGACGTCATAGACGTGCGAGGCGAGGTTGTTGCGGGACTTCTCCTGGCTGATGAAGGTGCGGAGCTTGACGTCCTTCGTGACGATCTTCTCGCCGCGGGGCCAGTTGTTGAGGATCAGGTCATCCACCAGCGCCTCGGTGACCTGGCCGGTCTTGGCGGCGTCGAGCAGGGTCTGCTTGACCTCCGCGCGGCGGCGGAAGCGCAGCTCGCTCATCAGGCCGAAGAAGGCGACCTCGGCTGTGTTGGGGATGAAGCTGAACACGGTCTTGGCCAGGTTGCCGTTGATGGACTGCCAGATCGGGCCGGCGAGGCCGGCGCCGAGCGCCTTGCGCTCGCGGTAGATGTCGGCGTCGTTGCCGCGGGAAAAATAGATGCGCTCGAAGGTGCACTGCGTCTTGGGCAGGGCGGGCTTGATGCGCTCGGTCGAGACCGGGCCCGACTTCTTCAGGATCACGGCGCAGCCGGGCTCGACCTCGCGGACGGCGGCGGCCTCGAGATCAAACACCGTGCAGAGCGGGGCGCGCTCGGAGGCGAAGGCCACGACCTCGTCGTTCTCAAACCAGTGGCAGGGGCGGATGCCGGACGGGTCGCGCGCCACGAAGGCGTCGCCGTTGCCGAGCACGCCGACGAGGGAGTAGCCGCCGTCCCAGTTGGCCGAGGCGGTGCGGAGCACGCGGGCGGGATCGATCTCCTCGTTGAGGCGGCGGGTGATCTCGGCACCCGTCAGGCCCGCGTCGCGCAGGGCGCGGTAGAGGCGCTCGTGCTCGTCATCGAGGCAGAAACCGATGCGCTCAAGGATGGCCTGGGTGTCGGTGGCGAAGATGGGGTGCTGGCCGATGGCGATGAGGCTGTCGTTCAGCTCCGCCGTGTTGGTCAGGTTGAAATTGCCTGCCAGCATCAGGTTGCGGGTCGGCCAGGAGCTGCGGCGGAAGAACGGGTGGCAGGCGCTCAGGTTGTAGCCGCCGGAGGTGCCATAGCGCAGGTG
>DAORVZ010000289.1:0-3759 GCA_035434005.1 Lacunisphaera sp. | reverse complement strand
TCGCCTCCGCCTGTCTAGTGGTTTTCGAGTCTGGAGGGGGAATTTCCGCCGTTTGACACCCTCCGCAAAGCGGCTATCCCTCAGCGGACGTCCATGCCCTACACTGAAGACCGCACCCATTGGTTCGCCGGGCAAGGACTGTGGTCGCATATCCCGGAGTCGGATTGGAAGGACTGGACTTGGCAGCTCAAGAACCGGATCACGACGATCGAGCAACTGGAGCGCTATATGACGCTCACGCCGTCGGAAAAGGCCGGCTGTCTCTTCGCCAAGGACAAACTCGCGCTCGCGATCACGCCTTACTTTTTCAACCTGATCGACCGGAACGACCCGGACTGCCCGATTCGCAAGCAGGTCATCCCGCGCGCTGACGAGATGGTGATCTCGTCCGGCGAGATGCTGGACTCGCTCGGCGAGGACGAGCACTCACCCGTCCCCGGCCTCGTCCACCGCTACCCGGATCGCGTGCTGTTTCTCGTGACCGACCGCTGCGCGTCCTACTGCCGCTATTGCACGCGCAGCCGGCTGGTCTCGAACGCGCAGGACTACAACTTTCACCCCGAATACGAGCAGGCGCTCCGCTACATCGAGGCGCACCCGGAGATCCGCGACGTGCTGCTCTCCGGCGGCGACCCGCTGCTGCTCTCAGACAAGAAGCTCGACCACCTGCTCGGCCGCCTGCGCGCGATCAAGCACGTCGAGTTCATCCGCATCGGCTCGCGCATCCCGGTGTTCCTGCCGCAACGCATCACGCCGGAGCTCTGCGAAATCTTCAAAAAACACGGCCCCATCTGGATGAGCGTGCACCTCAACCACCCGAAGGAGGCCACGCAGGAGCTGAAGGACGCGTGCGAGCGCCTCTCATTTGCCGGCGTGCCGCTCGGCAACCAGAGCGTGCTGCTCAAGGGCGTGAACGACGACCCCGAGGTCATGAAGGCGCTCGTGCACCGGCTGCTGCGGATGCGCGTGCGGCCGTATTACATCTATCAGATGGACCTCATCACCGGCGGCGCGCACTTCAAGGCGGATGTCCGCCGGGGCATCGAGATCATCCGCGCGCTCCGCGGCCACACGACGGGCTACGCCGTGCCGCAATACGTGATCGACGCGCCCGGCGGCGGCGGCAAGGTGCCGGTCAATCCCGACTACGTGGAGCAGATCACCGACGACGAGGTCATCTTCCGCAATTTCGAGGGGAAGCAGTTCCGTTATCCGCTCAAGGCGGCGCTGATTCCGGAAAAATCCGCCGGCCAAGTCATGCCGGCGGAGATTCACCTCTGAGGCCTCACCGCATTGAGAACGTCGCCGATACGGTGGCGATGACGGTCTTCTCCAGCGAGGTCGTGTCGTTGTTGCCCTCCCAGCTCGTATTCGAGGAGTAGAGCGGGTTGATCTGCACGACGCCCATCTTGGCCTGGCGCAGCTCCTTGAGCCGGCGGTCGCCCTGCGTGGCGATCTGTTCGGCGCGGGCGCGCGCGTCCTTGGTGGCCTCGGCCATCATCTCCACCTTGGCCTCGCCCGCCTTGGTGTAGATGAAATCAAACTCGCCGGACACGAACGCGACGCCCTGCTGCAACAGCTCGCTCGAGTCGTTGGCGAGGCGCGGCAGGCGCTCGACGTCGCTCGAGTGCACCTCGACAGATTGCGCGAGCCGGTAGCCCACGCGCACCGTGCCCACGGTGTCATCGGCTGCATCGCGCTGCCGCGCGGTGAGCTCGGTGATCTGCACGGGCGAGGCGGTGAAGCCCTCGATGCCCCGGCCGGAGAAAAAGGCGGCGACCTTCGCGTGGTCGGCGCGGAGTTTTTGTTGCGCCTCGATCAAGCTGGGCGCGTCGACGGAAAAGCTGGAACGCCACACGACGAGATCGGAGCGCACGTTTTTCCGCGCGGAACCGGTGACATTGATGACTTGGGATTCGGCTATGCGCGTCCACGCGTGGGCGAGGACGAGGGCGGTGAAGACGAGGCCCGCAGCCAGCGCGAGGCCGGCGAGCAGACCGAAGAGATGCGGACGGGAGGAGACGGAGGGAGTGTGCATGATTTCGTAAGTTTATGACAAAGCGGGGCGCGCGATCGCGCCCTGAAAACGGAACCTCACCGCCGCGTAACCAACTGGGGCCCAGTGCCAAGGGCCAGAAGTTTCGCGAGGAACTTGTTCACAAAAATTCCTGCGGGAAAGATTCAACGTTTTCGAACAGGCCGCGTCTATCCTAGCGAACATCAGTGCGTCGTTTTCATAGACGAGACATTGTTTGTAGTTCTTACGGTTTGCTTGGTGTTAGGTCATGCAGGGCGTCCCGCGAGGGGCGCCCTTCATGTTTATGGGCCGGGAAGTGCGCCAAAAAATAATTGAAGAAAGATTCAACGTTTCGGCCGCCCCTGCGTCTGTCTTGATAGTTCTACGGTTTGCTTGGTGTTAGGTCATGCAAGGCGCCCCTCGCGGGGCGCCTTTCATGTTTTTGGGGTCTGGCCGGTGTCGCTGCTTCTCGGCGTGTCCAGATGAGGGGGGGCGGGCGCTTCGGGTGGGCTATGACCGGCTTTGGGCTGGTTGGCGGCCGGGTCCCGGGGTAGGGTAGCGGGACATCCCGTGAAACCACCGCCCGAGAAACCCGCGCCGCCGGAGAAATGGTTCCAGGACGAGGTGCAGCCGCACGGCCCCTCGCTCAAGGCTTGGCTACGCGGTCGCTTCCCGGCCGTCCGGGATGTGGACGATGTCGTGCAGGAGTCCTACCTGCGCATCTGGCAGGCGCGGGCGCGGCACCCGATCGACTCGGCCAAGGCCTTCCTCTTCCGCATCGCCCGGAACCTGGCGCTCGACACCCTCCGGCACGAACGGCACTCGCCCATCATGGCCGTAACAGATTTGTCCCGGCTGATCGTCTTAGATGACAAGCCCGATGCCGCCGCCACCGCCGCCCGCTCGCAGGAGATCGACCTGCTGGTGGAGGCGATCGACGCCCTCCCGGCCCGCTGTCGTGAAATCTTCATCCTCCGCAAACTCCATGGCGTCTCCCAAAAGGACATCGCCGCCCGCCTCGGGCTCTCCGAGCAGACCGTGCAGGTGCAAGCCGCCCGCGGGCTGCGGCGCGTGGCCGAGTCGCTCCGCCGCCGCCTGAGCCGACCATGAGCACGCGCACCGCCCCCGCCCATCCCCCGACGTCCGCCATCGAGGCGGCCGCCGCCGACTGGGTCACCCGCTGCGATGCGGGCCTGACCGCCGCGGAGCAGCAGATTTTCCAGGACTGGCTGGCGGCGGACGCGCGGCACGCCGACGCCTTCGACCGCCTGTCCGAGGCCTGGGCGGTGTTCGACCGCGTGCAGGAAGGCGGGGCGATCAGCGCCGTGTTGGCGGGCTTGGCCCGGCGCGCGCGCCAACGCCGCACGCGCCGCGTGCAGGCGGCGGCGGCCGCCGCCCTCGTGGTTTTCGCCGCCCTCCTCTGGGTGCGCTTGGATGAACCGGCCCTGGAGCCGGCGCGGGAGGATCGCAGCCGCCTCGCCGTCAACGACCGGATCCGCCGGTTGCCCGACGGCTCCGTCGTGGAGCTGAAGCCCGGCGCCGAGATCGCCGTCCATTACGAGCAGGCGGACGCTCGCCGCGTGACCCTGGTGCGGGGCGAGGCGTTTTTCCGCGTGGCGAAGGATGCGTCGCGGCCCTTTTTCGTCGAGTCCCAGGGCATCACCGTGCGCGCGGTGGGCACGGCCTTCTCGGTGCAGGCGCAGGCGACCGCCGTCGAGGTGGTGGTCAAGGAGGGCGCCGTG
>DAORVZ010000288.1:0-3762 GCA_035434005.1 Lacunisphaera sp. | reverse complement strand
CGCGCAACGCCTCGGCGATGCGCTTCGCCGCGTCCGTGTCCTCGTGGGCGTAGCTCAGGAACACCGCGCCTTTCGGCGCGGCGCGTTCCACGTTTAACTCTGGCCGTTCAAGGCTCATGGCTGGCTTACGGGATGATGGATTTTTCCCCAAGGCGCCGCCCGGCCAACGGGCGCACCGCCAAATCGTAGTGGGTCTCCGTCATGCGGCGTTCAGAGTTGTGCGGGGTGCTTTCCGATCCGCGCCATGGCGGCGAACCGGCCGGCGGGGTATCCGGCATAAATTGCGGCCCTGTATGCTGGTTAAGCTTAGGCCTTGCCAGCCCAAACGCTTGCTGGCAACCGTTTTACATCCCCGAGGCCGAATGCCCCCGCCCACCATCCCCGCCGCGAAGTTTGTGCTGTGTCCGACCGCGCAGGGCTCGGAAGCGATCAGCGCGATCCGCAACCTGATCCGGCGCGGTGAGTATCTGGCAGCCTACGACGCGGCGGAGCAGGCCGAGGGCTATCCGTTTCAACCGGTCCTGGATCCTCTCGTCTTGGCAGAACTCAAATACTTGCGAGTGCTCGCGCTGGCGCGTTCCGGCAGTGCCAAGAGGGCCATAGCCGAGACCATCGGCCTCACGGCCGCCCTGCCGGCCAACCTGCCGCCCGCCCTTTCCGAGGACATCGCCGCCCTCTCCGCCCGCATTGCCAAGGATCATGCGCTGCGGGCGCCGCTGGCCGAGCGGCCGGCTCTGGCCGCCGTGGCCGCCGCCGCCTATGAGGCGGTTTACCGGCGCCTCGGCCGCTCCTACGCCGGCGTCAACGCCGCGACCGAGTGGCAAATGGCCGGGCGGACGGATCAGGCCCGCTCGCTGGCGCGCGAGGTCCTGGCGCTGGTGGACCGGGAATTGGCCGCCCTCACCGATCCCGACGACGCCGGCCATTACTGGGCCTGGGCCACGCGGGCGGAAGCCCTGCTCATCCTCGGCGACCAGGCCGACGCCCTCGCCGCCCTGACCACCGCCGCCGGCCTGGCCCACGACGACCACGGCGCGCAGGCCACCACCCGCCGCCAGCTCCGCTTTCTCTGCGGGGCGCTCGGCCTCGACCCGGAACCGGTCACCCGCGTGCTGGCGCAGCCCGAGGTCATCCATTTCTGCGGCCACATGACGGCGCCGCCGGGCGCGCGCGCGCGCTTCCCGCACGAACAGCAGGCCGGCGTCGCCGCCCAGGTGCGCCAAAAGCTGCGGACGAACCGCGTCGGCTTCGCCCACGGCTCGCTCGCCAGCGGCGCCGACATCATCGTCGCCGAGATCGCCCTCGCTCTCGGGATCGAGCTGCATGTGGTGCTACCCTTCGCGATCGAGGAGTTCATCGCCATCAGCGTCGCGCCTGCCGGCCCGGACTGGGTCGCCCGCTTCCGGCACTGCCTCGGCGCGGCGAACTCCGTCACGATCGCCAGCGACAGCGCCTACCAGGGCGACGACGTGCTCTTCGCCTACGCCGGCCGCATCGCGATGGGCCAGGCCATGAACCGCGCCGCCGGCATCGACGCCCGCGCGTGGCAGCTCGCCATCTTCGACGGAGACGAGACCCACGACCGGGCCGGCACCGCGCACGACATGGCGCAATGGCGGCTCGCCGGCGGCGCGGCCGAGGTCATCGCGGTCCGCTCGACCCGCACGACCCCGACGGCCCCCTTCATCCTCCCCTCCGCGAAGCGCGTAATACACGCGGTGCTCTTCGGCGACTTCAAGGGCTTCAGCCGCCTGCACGACGAGCACATCAAGCTTTTCCTCGCCACGGTGATGCAGCCGGTGGCCGAGGTGCTCGACCGCCACGGCGCGCACGTGATCGTGCGCAACACCTGGGGCGACGGCCTCTTCCTCGTGGTGGACAACGCCGTGAACGGCGCCCGCGTCGCCCTCGACCTGCAGGAGCGCCTGCACGCCGTCGACCTCGCGGCCGCCGGCCTGCCGGCCGACCTCTCCCTGCGGCTCGGCGGCCACGTCGCTCCGCTCGTGCCGGTCTACGACCCGGTGCTGCGCATCAACATGGTGATGGGCCGCGGCCTGACGCGCGCCGCGCGCATCGAGCCGCGCACGCCGCCGGGCGAGGTCTATGTGACGACCAGCTTCGCCGCGCTGCTGCGGCTGGAACCGGACAGCGGCGTGACCTCCGAATACGTCGGCCACCTCACGACCGCCAAAAACTTCGAGACCACGCCGATGTATCTCCTGCGCCGCCAGGACGCGGCGGGATCTCGGTAAAGACAGCGGTCAAATCCGCGCCACGCCTCACCACGCCCGCGACACCTTGTGCGCCTCAAGCGCTTTCTCCGCCTCATCCGGCAGCTCTGACAGGAAATCCAGGCCCGTGCGGCGCTCGATCTCGTCGATGGATACGAGATAGGAATCAAGCGATTCACGCGTGGCGTCCTGCGGGAACAGGAAGGTCTGGGCCCGGACGCGCCCGTCGCTTTCGTCGACCACGATCATGTAGAATGCCTCGGGCACCGCGACGCGGTGCTGCAGCCGCTCCGGCCGCGAGCCGAACACCGGCCCGGCGATTACCCAGACCTCGCCGAAACGGCCGGGGTAATTCGTGGCGATCTTCTGCTCGAGTGTCTTCCACAGGCCGGCGTTCAGGCCGTGTTTCTGCGGTGTGATATTCGACATCAGGAAGGTCTCCTGCTGCGCCTTCTGGCCATAGCGCGTGGCGATGGCGTAATTCGGCGCGAGGTGCCCCCGGTCGTAGCCGCTGCGACTGTAGACCGACGGTTCGATGCGGACCACGGTGCGCGGATCGACGGAAAATTCCTCCGGTCGCGGTGGGCTCTCGCCCAAGGTGATGTCGGTCATTTTGTAGGCCGCCCAGAGCGGATTGCCCAGCGAGTCACTGTAGCCGGCCACATAGCCGGTGTTGGCCAACACCCGCGCCGGAGCTGTGACGGAAATCGGCGCACCGCCGTAGACGTGCGTCTTGTCGCCCGTTGGCAGGCCCTGGACATAATCCTCGCTATAATAGAGCTGCCAAAGATCCCAAACCACGTCGAAGGCCGTGATCTGCTTGCGGGCATCGATCAGGTTGACCACAAGCCGCGACACCTCCTGTTGGCGCGTCGGCGGCTGGAAGAGATACCAGCCGCCGATGGCTACCCACAGGATGAGGTTCGCGATGAAGAATGTCTTCACCCGGCGGAACGAACCGCCGGGTTTTCGGGGTGAACCGCCGGATTTTCGGGATTTGCGAGCCATGCGAGCGTGACGCTTCGACCACAATAAAGCGGGGGCGTGCCGTCAATGCGGCAGGACGAATCGTCCCGTCGAGCCGAGGCTACTCCCCGGGCTCAGAATCTTGAGTTTGTCGAAATGGTTCATCCGGAGGATTCACCCCGCCTTTATTTCTTTTTGTTCAGCGCCGCGGTGAACCAATCGCCGTTGAGTGATTGCGGCGCGGACGGCGCGGCGGGAGCCGGCCGCGGCCCGGGCCCCGAACGCAACTGGCCGGGACCGGTGACTGGCTTGCCCGTGGCCGCGTTGCCGGGCCGCGCGCCGAGCTCGGGCTTGCTGCGCATCGAGAGAGCGATGCGTTTGCGGGCGAGATCGATCTCGGTCACGGTCACCATGACTTTCTGGCCGGGCTTCACGACCGTGGAGGCTTCCTTCACAAAGGCATCGGCCAGCTGGCTCACGTGCACGAGGCCGTCCTGGTGCACGCCCACGTCCACGAACGCGCCGAAGGCCGTGACGTTCGTCACGATGCCGGGCAGCTTCATGC
>DAORVZ010000287.1:0-3762 GCA_035434005.1 Lacunisphaera sp. | reverse complement strand
GCCTGTTGCTTGGCAGCCATTTCGGTGGCCATCTTTTGGTTGAACCAGAACGCGATGCCCAGAATCAGGGCGGCGGTGAGGATGATTGCGGGGAGTTGTTCTTTAAGCTTTTGCCACATGGTGTGTAGAGGTGGAGTGTGCAGGACAGGCATAGCAGGTGGATGTTCAATTGCAATGCCGCCCTGACCTGTAAAAACCCGTCGGGAATGAGCCTTAACCGCTATGAACAAGCCCTCTTTGACTATTGGGAAAGAAATGCCGATGAACGCCGCCATTGGCAGGGTAGAGTGGCCGAGACTGCTCGCATTGGCGGTCAGCCAGGTGAGGTGGCGCGGGTGCTGGAGCGCGAGTTGTGGGCGCATCTCACCGAGCGCAGCCCGCATGTGCCGACATTGCGGGGCATGGCGACGAATCGAATCAGCCTGCTGAACCTCGCCGAATACCTGATCCGCCTCTGGGGCCCGGTGCCCAAGCCGAAGAAAGCGACAGCGCTATGGCCCGGCCGGTCTGACGCTTGCTAGCAGTCGCTGCCTCAATGCGGCTGGCACTCGTCTGCCTTGAATCCGGCCGCTTCGCAACCGATCAGTTGCCATTGCCCTATGAGGATCGTGGCTTGTTTTTTCGTCTTTGCAGGGTTCCGAAATTCGTCCGTGCTAGGCGGCATAATCCCGCAGCCCTGCGCTTACTATCATGATTGATTCCCTTTGCCGGTTCCTTGCGCCCAGGGCACTGTTCCTTTGGGCCGTCGCCCCGCTCGCGCTCAGCGCGGCGCCACGGCCTTTCACGGTCGCGCCCAAGATTGCGGATCAGCAGAACCTGCTTGAGCCTGACCAAGTCCGCCTCACCGGCTTTCTCGGACGTCGCATCATGGCGAACGAGAAGAACCGCCTGCTCGTCGTCGATGAGGATCGCCTTCTGGTCAGCTATCGCAACCGCCCGGGGGTGCACCAATGGGATGGCGAGCATGTGGGCAAATGGCTCCACGCCGCCACCCTCGCATGGGTCAACACCGGCGATGCGGCCCTCCGCGCCAAGCTCGATCGGGTCGCCGCCGGGCTCCTCCAGACCCAGGGCGCCGATGGCTACCTCGGCACTTATTTGCCCGAGAAGAGGTGGACCTCCTGGGATGTCTGGGCGCACAAATACAACCTGATCGGACTGCTCACCTATCACCGCTACACCGGCGATCCGGCGGCCATGGCGGCCTGTGTGCGTATCGCCGACCTGCTGGCCCGGACCTTCGGCGAGCAACCCGGACAGTTGAATCTCGTGTTGAGCGGTTCCCATGCCGGCATGGCCGCCAGCAGCGTATTGGAGCCCATGGTGTGGATGTATCGGCTCACAGGAGAGGTCCGCTACCTTGAGTTCTGCCAGATGGTGCTGCGGCGCTGGGACGGCCCGCGCGGGCCGCGCCTCATCTCCGACCTCGCCGCCGGCCGCGGCGTCCATCAAGTCGGCAACGCCAAGGCGTATGAAATGATGTCCTGCCTCAACGGCGCGCTCGAGCTCTACCGCGTCACTGGCGACGGGCAGATCCTGAAGGCGATCCGTCATGCTTGGGAGGACATCCTGGCCCAGCGCCTGTATATCACGGGCACCTGCAGCCAGCATGAATACTTCCACACCGCGCACGAGTTGCCCAACTCCCTGCAAAACATCGCGGAAACCTGTGTCACCGTCACCTGGCTGCAGCTCAACGCCCAGCTGCTGCGCCTCACAGGTGAATCGATCTTTGCCGACGAACTCGAGCGCACCGGCTACAACCAATTGCTCGGGGCCCAGCATCCCGACGGCTCCAGCTGGGGCTATTATGTGGAACTGGAGGACAACCGTAAGCCCTTCTCGGCCGACTTCTCCGGCCACTGCTGTCTCTCCAGTGGCCCGCGCGGCATCACCCTCCTGCCGATGGTCGCCTCCGCCACTGATGCGGACGGGATTGTCGTCAATTTTTTTGAAAGCGGGGAAAGCACATTCACCCTCGCAGATGGCCGCCGAGTGACCCTGCAGACCACCACGGATTATCCGCTCGGCGAAACCGTCCACTTCACTCTCGTGCATGTCGACGGCTCCGGGCCGTTTGGCATCAAGATCCGCATCCCGGGCTGGGCGCGGCAAGCCACGCTCGACGTTGCCAGCACGACGATCAACGGCACCCCGCGCACCTATCAGACAATCAAGCGCGACTGGCAAATCGGGGACACCTTCGAGATGCGCGTCCCGGCCCGACCCAGGCTGGTGATGGGGGCGCACGGCAACGCCGGGTTGGCCGCCCTCACCTACGGCCCGCTCGTGCTGTCCGCCGACGATCGCGTGAACCCCGCGCAGAAAATCGGCACCTTCCAAATCTACCAGCAGAACATCGAGGCCATAAACTTCACCGTGGTGCCCCCGGCGGAAACCGCCGCCCTGGCACCCGGCGTCCCGGTTTTCCAAATCACCGCGGCGTCGATCCCGGAAGTCGCCAAGGGCCCGCGCACGCTGGATATTCCCGTGCGTTTTGTGCCCTTCGCCGAGGCCGGCAACAACTCGCGCTACAAGGTGTGGGTGCCGGTCCGGATGTGGTCGATCCCGCCCGAATCAGCCTACTTCCCGCCCAAGGTATCCCGCGACTAGGCGCGGCTTTCGCCCCCTGTGTGACGACGCGTCCGGCCGCCGTGGCCCGCGGGGCCGACATCGGGAATATTCACAAATTTGCAATTACTGCATTTACAAAGGCGCCAAGTGGATGCATGGGTTGTTCACAAGTTATCCACTCGATGGAAAACACCATAAGCTCGGTTCAAAATTCACCGCAGCAATACGTAGAGGTTAGGGTCAAGACCTACGTTTTGGATACGAACGTGCTGCTGCACGACCCCCAGTCGATCTACAAATTCGAGGACAACAACCTTGCGATCCCCGTCGAGGTTCTTGAGGAGCTCGATGCGATCAAGAGCGAGCAGTCCACGGAGCGCGGCCGCAACGCCCGCCGCGTGCACCGCATCCTGCAGGAGCTCCTGCCGGACTCGCGCTCGATGCATGAGGGCGTCAAGCTGCCCAACGGCGGCACGCTCTCCGTCATCATCAACCGCTACCTGGTGGAGAACAACTGGTCATCCCCCGCCATGCAGCGCCTGCGCGCCGTGCTCTCGGACTTCACCAAGAAGGACAACCGCATCATCGCGAGCGCCCTCTTCATCCAGGAGACCAACCCGCCGCCGACCATCCTCGTCACCAAGGACGTCAACGTGCAGCTCAAGGCGCGCGCCGTCGGCCTGGAGGCCGAGGACTACCTGAACGACAAGGTGCCCGAGGCCACCGCCGATGACGACGGCTACCGCACGGTCGCGCTCGATGTCTACGAGATGCAGCGCTTCTGCTCCGAGGGGCAGTTTGAACTGGCCGACGAAGTCGCCGCGCCGCTCTACCTCAACGAATACGTCCTGCTCACGACACCCGAGGGCAAGACCATGCCCGGCCGGTATTATGGGAAGAACGTCGTGCGCCGCCTGCACCTGCCCGATTTTGTCAAGGCCCCCGGCGGCATCCCCATCCGCCCGCGCAACCTCGAACAGCAGTTCTTCGTCGACGCGCTGATGGATGACAGCATCTCGCTCGTCACCTGCTTCGGCAAGGCCGGCACCGGCAAAACGCTCCTCTCCACCGCCTGCGCGCTCTTCCAGACCACCGACGAACGCTCGCGTTATGATGGCCTCTCGATTTCCCGCCCGGTCATCGCCCTCGGCAAAGACATCGGCTTCCTCCCCGGCACGCTGGAGGAAA
>DAORVZ010000286.1:0-3777 GCA_035434005.1 Lacunisphaera sp. | reverse complement strand
GTCCGTCTGGCTGCACCTCGGCGCCCTCGGGCCGAAGCGCGTCGTCATGACCGACAAGGGCGATTCCCTTCCGCCGCCCTACAAGTGGGTGGACAACGAGTGGTCGTGGCTCGACCAGACCGACCTCGTGTTCATCGACCCGGTCTCGACCGGTTACAGTCGCGCGGCGAAGGATGTCGACCCGAAGCAGTTCCACGGCTTCACCGGCGACATCGAGTCAGTGGGCGAGTTCATCCGCCTGTGGACCACGCGCAACCAGCGCTGGGCCTCGCCGAAGTTCCTCGTCGGCGAAAGTTACGGCACCACCCGCGCGGCCGGGCTCTCGGACTACCTGCAGCAGAAATACGACTTCTACCTCAACGGCATCATGCTCGTGTCCTCGATCATGAATTTCCAGACGGCCCGCTTCGCCCCGGGCAACGATCTGCCATACCAGCTGTTCCTGCCGACCTATGCCGCGTCGGCCTGGTATCACGGCAAGCTCAAGGGCGATCTCGCCAAGGACCTGTCCAAGACACTCGCCCGCGCCGAGCAGTTCGTGCTGAAGGACTATGCGCTCGCGCTGATGCAAGGGGACACGCTGCCGACGGCCGAGCGCAGCCGCATCGCCAAGGAGCTCGTGGCCCTGACCGGCCTGCCGGAGGAATACGTGCTGAAGCAGAATCTCCGCCTCAACATTTTCGGCTTCGTCACCGAGCTCATGAAAAACGAGAACCGCAACATCGGCCGGCTCGACAGCCGCATTGTCGGCATCGCGGACAATGGCGGGGGTCGCGACGGCGGTTTTTTCGACCCGAGCATGGAGGCCATCATGGGCGGCTACACCACGGCGATGAACGACTATGCGCGCCGCGATCTGAAGTATGAAAACGACCTTTCCTATGAGATTCTCACGGGCCGCGTGCAGCCCTGGAGCTACGCCAACGTCGAGAACGAATACCTCAACGTCGCCGAGACGCTGAAGCGCGCCATGACCAAGAACCCCTTCCTGAAGGTCTGGGTTGCGAACGGCTACTACGACTTGGCCACGCCGTATTTCGCCACCGACTACATGGTGAAACACATGGGCCTCGACCCGGCGGTGCGCGGCAACGTGACGATGACCTACTACGAGGCCGGCCACATGATGTATATCCACCTGGACTCGCTGAAGAAGTTCAAGGCCGACTACGCCGCGTGGATGGAAGCCACGCTGAAGGGCGCCGGCGTGAAGTAAGGGGCCGCCCGATACAAACAGCGCAGCCGGCGCCTGGGCGCCGGCTTTTTTTGTTGTCCGTGATCCCGTCTGCGTGGGCGGTGGTTATTTCTTCGGAGTCACGTCCGGATAGGCCGGGACCGCGGGCAGGAGGTGCTTTGGTTCCTTCGCGATCTTTTCCTGGAGGTATTTTATCGCGGCGTCGAGCTGGGCGTCCTCGCCGCGGAAGGTGGCGACGGGGGTGTTGTCCACGATGAAGTCGGGCGTGAAGCCGGGGCCCTCGATCACCCAGCCCTCGCCGGGGATGAAGGAGCCCATCTCGGCGGCGCGCGCGTAACCGCGGTCGGCGAGGGCGTTGATGCCGCCGCGCAGCCAGATGCCGCCGCCCCAGGTGCGGGTGCCGATGCTTTGGCCGAGTTTCAGGTGGCGCACGCCGTTGGCCATCGTTTCACCGTCGGACGCGGTGAAGGCGTCCACGAGCACGACGAGGTGGCCACGGAACGAGTTTTGAAAATTCGTGGTCACCTGGCCGTCGCGCGGGGCCCACCACATCCAGGCCGGGCGCATGAGGCGGGAGAGCAGCCAGCTGTCGATGTTGCCGCCGCGGTTGTGGCGGAGGTCGAGGATGAGTCCGCCCTTGTCGGCGGCGGCGTAGTAGTTGCGGACAAACTCGTAATAATTGGGCGTGCCCATGGCGCGGATGTGGGCGTAGCCGACCTGGCCGGCGGATTTCTCGTCCACCTTGAGCCGGCGCGAGTGCTCCCAGTCGTCGTAGCGCAGGTTGGCGGCCTCGCTGGCGGCCAGCGGAGTGACGACTCGGCCAAAGGCCTCGCCGCCAGCCGCAGGCGCGAGCTTCAGCAGCACCTGCCGACCGGCCTGGTTGCGGAGCAGGGCGGCAGCGTCGGGCACGGAGAGCGTGGCGACGCCGTTGATCTCGACGACGACGTCACCGGCCTTGATGCCGAGGCCGGGCTTCAGGAGCGGCCCGAGTTTGTCGGGGAAGTCAGGATCGCCCTGGTAGATGTGCTCCAGCCGGTAGCCGCCGGCCGCCTCGTCGCGGATCCAGCGTGCGCCGAGCGTGGCGACGCCGATCACCGGGTCGATCTTGCGG
The DNA here is from genome assembly GCA_035434005.1 of Lacunisphaera sp. Classification (GTDB taxonomy): domain Bacteria; phylum Verrucomicrobiota; class Verrucomicrobiia; order Opitutales; family Opitutaceae; genus Lacunisphaera. The sequence continues at coordinate 1,471 of DAORVZ010000286.1, read as the reverse complement.
AACTCGCCGCCGCGCGCGTCGGTGTGCAGCGAGGAGAGCTCGCTGACGAGATAGTTGAGTGCGTCGTTGAGCTCGGAGCGGTCGGTAACCCGGTCGACCAGCGGCAAGTGTTTGGCGAGGTTGGCCGGCCAGTCGACGCCGTGCATCTTTTTGTCGTAATAATAGTCGCGGTGCAGCCGCCAGGCGTCGGTGAACATCTGCTTCCAGCTCTCGCGCGGCGAATAGGCGAACTTCAGCGCGCCGAGGTTGACCTTGGATTTGGCGTCGAGGGTCGCGGCCTTGGCGGCGCTGTCCACGACATGGAAGTCCTCCTTCTGGAGGAGGAGCAGTTTCTTGCCGTCGGCGGAGACCCGGTAGGATGCCAGGCCGCCCGCGACCGTGATCGCCTCGACGTCCTTGTTCTTGATCTCGACAGCGACCAACCGGCGTGCGGGGGAACCGCCGTTGGCGGGGGTGACGGGTTCGCGGTCGAGGATGTAGATGAATTTGTCCGTGACGCTCAGGCTCTGATAATTTCCAGCCGCGACCGGAACCTCCCATAGACGGGCCATGATGCCATCGAGGGCGATTTCGGTTTTCGCTTTCTCGGATTTCTTTGCTGTCTCGGCCGGTTTGTCGGCGTCGGCTTTCTTTTCCTCCTTGGCCGCTGGATTTTTGGCGGACTCGGCGAGTTCGTCGGCCGGCTGGAAGGGTGAGCGGGTCTCGCGGGCGAGGGCGAGGGCGTAGATTTTGGTGGTGCGGTCTAGCACGGGCTCGGGCTGGCGCGGGCCCCAGGGTGCGCCGATTGGGGAGAAGAACGAGCGGTCCGACAGAAAGTAGAGCCACTTGCCGTCCGGACTGAAGGTGCCTTCGTCACTGATCACGCGGTCGCTGGTGACCGGTGTGGATTGGCCGGATTCGATGCTGTAGAGCAGGATTTGAGAATTTCCACTCGGCGCTGTGAGCGTGTAGGCCAGCCAGCGGCTGTCCGGCGACCAGTCCAGCGAGGCGCCGTCGAAGTCGCGGGCCAGCGAACGGGCGATGGAGCGGGTCTCCTTCGTCTCGGTGTTGAAGAGGCGCAGTTCCTGGTCGCGCTCGGCGGAGGCGATCCACTTGCCGTCCGGCGAGGCGAGGCCGGAAACGCGCAGCACCTGGCTGCCCTTGGTCAGTTGCTCTCGGGCACCGACGCCATTGGCGGGGGTGCGCCAGAATTCCACCTCGCCGCTTTCGTCGGACAGCACGAGGAGCGACTTGCCGTCGGCGCTGAAGCTGGCCGAGCGGTAGCGCACACCGCTGGCGCGCGTGACCTCGGCCAGGCGGCCGGCGGCGGTTGGGGCGACGAAGACCTGTCCGCGCACGACCAGGGCCACGCGGTCGCCGGTCGGCGAGAAATTGAAACCGGTCTGGAAATCCGCCGGCTTGGTGACCCAGGTCTCGCGCATCTGGTCGAAGTCGGAGGTGAGGCTGAGGGCGAGCTTCGTGGACTGGCCGG
>DAORVZ010000285.1:0-3782 GCA_035434005.1 Lacunisphaera sp. | reverse complement strand
GACCTTCTTGCCCGCGGCGCGGTAGCGCTCGATCTGCACCAGCTTGGCGGCCAACGCGTCAATCCGGTCGGTGATCAGCGTCAGCAGGATGCCGCCGGTCTGGTGCCGCGCGAGCGTATCGACGGCGCGCCGCAGATCCGCCTGGCTCAGTGCCGGATCCTGGAAATCAACGCCGGCAAACCCGTTGACCTGCAGATCAAAGAACGGCGCCATGGTCATGCCTTGCGGGCCGCTTCGGCCAATCCGGCCGGAAGCAGCGACGCCGCCGCAGGATCGAGGTGCAAGGCCGCGTTGGGATGCTGGCGCAACAGAGTCGCGGGACACATCCGTCCGACTGGACCGGTGAGCGTGGCCAGCACCGCTGCGGCCTTCCGCACGGTCGGCACATGGCACGACAGCATGCCGGCCCGCGCGAACACCGGCAGCGTGATCGAGATCGCGTGCTGCGGCACGGCATCGATGGTGGGAAAACAGCCGTCGTTGACCTGCTGCTGCCGGCACACGCGATCCATCTCGACCACCTTCACGGCGACGGGGTCGTTGAAGTCCGCGACCGGCGGATCGTTGAAGGCGATGTGGCCGTTCTCCCCGATGCCGAGGCCGATGAGGTCGATCGGCGCGGCCGTGAGCAGCCCCGCGTAACGCACCGCCTCGGCCGCCGCATCGGGCGCATCGCCGCGGATCGGGTGAAACTCCGCTACAGTGATCCGGTGGAAGAAATGCTGCTGCAGGTAGCGGCTGAAACTCTGTGGATGATCCGGCGCGAGCCCCACGTAGTCGTCCATGTGGTAGGCCACCACCGCCCGCCACACCGCCGGCTCGGCGTCGGCCAGGTCGGCAAGCGCGGCATAGAAATCATTCTGCGACGGCGCGCTCGACAGGATCACGCGCGCCCGGCCGCGGGCCGCGACGGCGGCCTTCACGTGCGCGTGGGCCGCGACGGCGGCCACGCGCCCCATAAGCGTGCGGTCGGCGTGGAGATGGACGGACAGTTGGTCGACGAGGAGCGGCATGGAGGTGAATATTCACCGGCCAAAATCTCCGGTGGCGGCCAGAACCACAGGAATGCCGGGACGCGTCAAATTAAACCTGCCGCGCAAGCTTTGACGTTGCCAAGTCGCCGGCCTTCCTGCCCCGTCGGCACGCCCGCTCCGCGCGCCCACTCATGATCAAGCCTCCTCCTGGAAAAATCCGCGGCCTGCGCTGGTATATCGTCGCGCTGCTTGCGACGGCCTCGGAGCTCAACTACCTCGACCGCCAGGCCCTGTCGGTGCTGGCGCAGACGATTCAGGATGAGCTGGGCTTCACGACGCTCGAGTATTCCTACATCACGTCGGCGTTCCTCGCGAGCTACACCGTGATGTATCTGGTGAGCGGCCGGCTGGTGGACTGGCTCGGCTCCAAGCGCTCGTTCTCGATCTTCGTCACCGGGTGGTCGCTGTCGACGATGCTGCATTTCTTCGCGCGCACGCCGTTCCAGTTCGCCGGGTGCCGCTTCCTGCTCGGGGCGACGGAGCCGGCGAATTTTCCGGCGGGCGTCAAGGCCGTCACGGAATGGTTCCCGATGCGCGAGCGCGCGCTGGCGGTCGGGCTTTTCAACGCCGGCACGGCGGTCGGCGCCGGCCTGGCGGCCCCGCTGGTCTCGCTGATTGCGCTCACGCTGGGCTGGCGCTGGGCGTTTATCATCACCGGCGGGCTCGGCCTCATCTGGGTGGTGATCTGGCGCCGCTTTTATCACCTGCCCAAGGATCACCCGCGCCTCTCCGCCGAGGAGCGGACGCACATCCTCGACGGCCAGCCGCCCGACCAGGCGCCGGAGCCGATGATGCCCTGGGCGCAGCTCCTGCGCCTGCGCGCGACCTGGGCCTGCGTGTTCGCCCGCATGCTCACCGACCCGGTCACGTATTTCTTCATCTTCTGGACGCCGAAATACCTGCAGCAGGAACAGGGTTTCGACCTGGCCGACATCGGCAAGTTCAGCTGGATCCCCTTTGTCGCGCTCGCGCTGGGCAATGTCGCCGGCGGCCTCGTGCCGAACCGGCTCGTGCGACGCGGCTGGACGGTCAACCGCGCGCGCAAATCCACCATGCTCGTCGCCTCACTCGCGATGCCCGTGCTGTGTTTCACGATCGCGCAGGCGACAGTGCCGGCCGTGGCGCTGGGTTGCATCAGCGTCGCCATGTTCTTCCACGCGGCCTGGGCCAACATGACGTTGCCGGCGGAACTCCTTCCCTCCCGCGCGATCGGCTCCGTGACCGGCCTCGCCGGCGCCATGGGCGGCGTGATGGGCATCCTCTCGCAGACCGCCGTCGGCTGGACGGTGCAAAATCTCTCCTTCACGCCGGTCTTTGCGGTCGCCGCGTTCATGCATCTCACCGCTTTCGCCGGTGTGTTCCTGCTCGTCGGCAAGATTGGCGTGGCCGCGGATCAGCCCGGCCCGTCCTTGAAGACCAGCTGAGCACGGTGCGCCCGCGCCTCCGCCTCGCCGCGGTAGGTCAGGTCGTCAACCGGTGCCAGCACCGTGCCCGTGCGCCGGCACTGGTAGCGACCGCGACCCAGCGCGAGAAAATCATCCTCCGCCTCGAGGCCGACCACATCCGCCCGCTCGGCGCCCAGCACCAGCGGGCCGTGGCAGAAGCGATGATAACCCGCCGGCAGCGCCGCCGTGGCGGGTTGCTCGACGGTAAGCGCCAGCGGGAAATCCAGCGCCAGCACATCGCCCACCGCGAGCGTCAGTGAGGCGGCCATGAACCCCGCGACCTCGCGCAGCTCCACGGTCCGGCCAGCCTGGGTCAGCGTGATCGTCCGCGGCGCGACGCCCGGCGGCACGAGGAAATGCCATTGCTTCGCCGTGCCCGCCGTATTGCGCAGGACCGTCCACCGCACCCAGCCGGCATGCGGATATTCGCTGGCACAGCGCACGGCGATCTCGCCGTCGGGAAAGCGCAGGGTGTAATCGCCCTCGAAATAAAACGGCACCCACACCGTGCCGGCCTTGGCGTCGGTCATGAGGTTGAACTGCGCCGCGCGCGCCAAGCCCTCCGACCCGCGCATCGAGCAGCACCACGGCGCCTCGAAGATCTTCGGGTGCGGCGCCAGTAACACGCGGCCGTCGGCGCCGACGCACAGGTCGCAGCCAAACCCGCCGTTGGGCCGCTGGGCGTAGCAGAGCGCGTTGAAATAAATCCGGTGCGCCACCTGCAGCTGATCCGCGTCGCCGGTCGCCCGCCAGAGCTGCACCGCGAGCAGGAACGAGTCCACCACCCCGCAGGCCTCCGTCCACTCGGGCCGGCCGAACCAGTTGTAGTTCGCGTAATGCTCCGTCTCGGCGTGCTCGCGATAAAGCCGGTAGCACTCCCGCACCAGGGCGAGCAGCTCCGGCCGCGGATCAACCTCCTCCCACCACCGGAAAATCCCGCGCAGCGTGCTGAGCGTCGAGTGCGTCTGCGCGCCGATCTTCCGCACATCGAGCCGGGCATAACGCGCGATCATGGTCTCGATCAACCCGCGCAGTTCCGGCGACGGCTCGATCGTGTAGACCTGCGTCAGCGCATCCAGCGTGAAGAACACGGTGCCGATGTCCGTCGACAACCCGACCCACACGCCCTCGTTCTTCACGGTCAGCCCGATCGGCCGGCCGTCGGCGAGTTTCGCCAGCTTCTCGTCGGGATAGGCGGCGTAGAGGTCGCGCGTCGGCAACATCAGGTTGGTCACGACCGACCGGATGACCGCCAGTGCGCGTGGGTCGCGTTTCCACAGGTAATATTCGCACAGGCCGCGCA
>DAORVZ010000284.1:0-3786 GCA_035434005.1 Lacunisphaera sp. | reverse complement strand
CTGGCCAGCAGCGTGCCGAATTCCGCCGCCTCGCCCTCTGCCATCGCGATCCGCTCGCGCGCCCCGGCCAACGTCATCAACCAGAGCGGGGCCACGGTTCCGGACAACGGCACGGATCTCGTGGCCGGCAAGGTGCTCTTCTACAGCGCCGCGTTCAACACCGCCGCGACCCCGATGCCGACCCGCACGGCATTTTCCCCCGCCACCGGGGCAGACTTCTTCGATTACGCCAACAGCAATGGCAACCTCGTGCTGGGCCTCGGCACTCTCGTCATCACCGTCCTGCCCGATGCCGCTGGTCTGCGGACCAACGTGTATGTCGCCGATCTGGTCACCAACAACCCGACCCGCTCCGTCCAACCCAATCTGGCCTACCTGGACCTGAGCACGGCCCCGGTGTTCTCCAACTTCCCGAACGCCCAGTTCATCGATCCCTCGATCTTTGGCGACATTCCCACGAATGACTTGGCCCTGCGGGCCCTCGTCTCATTCGGGGCGCCGACGCGCAACACCCTGCAGCAGGCCTTCACGCCCAATGTCCCGCGGGGCGACATCGCCGTGGCGCTCCCGGAAGCCGACCTCGCCGCCGCCGTGCGCGAGCAGCTCCAGGCCCTCGGCATCTATGCCCGCGCCCTCACCCCGGCCGAGCGTGAGGCACGGGAACGCTGGGCCGCCGTCTTTGTGACCGTGCCCGAGCGCGCCCGGCCCACCGAGTCCGATTACCAGGTGGCCGACGCGCGCGTCGAGGACCGGGCCGTGCGCGAGGTTATCCGATTTGCCTCCCAAGTTGGCCTCATCGGGGAGAGCCAGAGCACCCTAGATGACATCGCCCGCGCGCTGGCGGCGAGTTACGATGAATACAGCCGGACCGCCTCCTCCGGGGAGAAGACCCCCGAAGTGCTGGTCGCCGATTTCCGCGACTGGCTCCTGGCCAACCACGGGCCCGATGCGGGCAAGGTGCTGGATTACGTCAAGGCCCTGCGCACCACGCTGCAAAAAATCGAGCTGCTCGGCCTCACCCGCCAGGAACTCGAGGGCTCCAAGGCGCAGATTTATGGCAGCGTGCTCCGCACCCGGCTCAACATCGACCCCGAGTTCCTCCGGGCCCTGGTCGAGGGAATGCCGTCGGACACCCTGTGGGATATCAAGCAGCCGGCGACGCAGGCCTCCCTGACTCCGAGGGAGCCGAGTGCGGCTCCGGCCATCGACTGAGCTTGCCGGCCGCGTCGACGCGACAGCGTCCCGATTCCTCGCTTGTGCCGCCCGGAGGAATCCCTATCGAAGGGGTTGCTGCCCATGGACACCACCCCCGGCCTACCTCAACAAAATCGCCGCCTGGCGGCCGTCATGTTCCTCGATATGTGCGGCTACAGCGCGATGATGGCCAAGGACGAGGCGCTGGCGCTGGCCTGCGTGGGGGCGTTGGAAAAACTGCTGCGCGCCGAGATTCCCCGGCATGGCGGCCGGCTGGTCAAGTTCTTGGGCGACGGCTCGATGGCGGAGTTTCCCACGGCGCTCGCCTCCGTCACCTGCAGCCAGAGCCTGCTGACCATGATCGAGGCCAACAATGCCTGGGTCGCGCCGGAGAAACGCTACGCCGTGCGCATCGGCCTGAACCTGGGTGAGCTGGTCGACGTGCAGGACGATATTTTCAGCGACACGGTCAACGTGGCCGCCCGCGTCCAGCCTTTGGCCAACCCCGGTGGTATCGCCATGACGAGCCTGATCTACTCGCAGGTGAAGAATCAGTTGAGCCTGAAGGGCACCTACCTCCCGCCCCAGAAGCTCAAGAACATCCCTGAGAAAATCCGTATTTTTCTGGTTCACCCCAACCAGGGGGAAACGCCGGTGCAGAACATAGGACAGCACCGCAAGCTCGCCATCAGGGTGGCGGTTGGCGTGGCGCTGCTGCTGGCGGCCGCTTGGCTCACGCACCTGTTGCTCCGTCGTTGAGACCGGCACCCGCGGCTTTTGCGGGTAGACTGGGCGAAGGGAGCGGTCGCCGGGAACGGAGTTGGCCGGCAAGTGCCACCGTCCCCGCTTCGCTTCACTCCTTCCTCCCTGTGGCCTGACGACTGCTCAAAACAAATGCCGTGTTGTCAGCGGACAACAACCGCCCAACCTCCCACCAACCATGGCCCAGCCCGAAGCTCCCAAGATCATCTTCTCGATGATCGGCGTCTCGAAGAAGATCGAGCGCAAGGAAATCCTCCGCGACATCTCCCTGTCGTTCTATTTTGGCGCCAAGATCGGCGTGCTCGGCCTCAACGGCTCCGGCAAGTCGTCGCTCATGCGCATCCTCGCCGGCATCGACACCGAGATCGACGGCCGCGTGCACTTTGAGCCGGGCTACACCGTCGGCTTCCTGCCCCAGGAGCCCTCGCTCACCGCCGGCGCCACCGTCCGCGCCTGTGTCGAGGAGGGCGTGAAGCACCTCACTGATCTGACCTCGGCCTACGATGCCTCGTGGGATGAGCTCGCCGAGGCCGCCGACGACAAGGCGAAGGACGCCATTTCCGACAAGCAGGCCAAGCTCCAGGAGGAGATCGACCGGCTCGGCGCCTGGGACGTCACCCCGATGGTCGAGCAGGCCATGGACGCGCTGCGCTGCCCGCCGGGCGAGGCGATCGTGGACAACCTTTCCGGCGGTGAACGCCGTCGCGTCGCGCTCGCGCGGCTGCTGTTGCAGAAGCCGTCCATCCTGTTGCTCGACGAGCCGACCAACCACCTCGACGCCGACTCGGTCAACTGGCTCGAGCAGCACCTCTCGCGTTACGAAGGCACGGTCATCGCGGTGACGCATGATCGCTACTTCCTGGACAACGTCGCCGGCTGGATCCTCGAACTCGACCACGGGCACGGCCTGCCGTTCAAGGGCAACTACTCGTCGTGGCTGGAGCAGAAGCAGGCCATGGCCACCGTCGCCGAGCGCACCGAGAGCAAGCGCCAGAAGGCCATGGCGCGCGAACTCGAGTGGATCCGGCAGAGCGCCAAGGCCCGCGTGGCGAAGTCTCAGGCACGCATCAGCGCCTACGAGGCCATGCTCAAGCAAGACGTGGCCGAGCAGGAGAAGAAATTCGAGATCATCATCCCGCCCGGTCCGCGCCTCAGCACGCTCGTCGTGCAGGCGCAGAAGGTGGCGAAAGGCTACGGCGACAAGCTGCTGTTCGAGAATCTCGAGTTCTCGCTGCCGCCCGGCGGCATCGTGGGGATCATCGGGCCCAACGGTGCAGGCAAGACGACGCTCTTCAAGCTCATCACCAACCTGGAAAAACCTGACGCGGGTTCATTCAAGGTCGGTGACTCCGTGAAGTCCGCCTATGTCGAGCAGTCGCGCGACTCGCTCGAGGGCAACAAGACCATCTGGCAGGTCATCAGCGACGAGCAGGAGGTCATGGTGCTCGGCACGTGCTCGGTGAACAGCCGCGCCTACTGCGCCCAGTTCGGTTTCACCGGCGCGGACCAGCAGAAGAAGGTAGGGGTGCTCTCCGGCGGCGAACGCAACCGCGTGCTGCTGGCGCGCGTGCTCAAGAGCGGGGCCAACCTGCTGCTGCTCGACGAGCCGACCAACGACCTCGACGTGAATTCCATCCGCGCGCTGGAGGAGGCGCTGGAGAGTTTCGCCGGGTGCGCCGTGATCATCTCCCACGACCGCTGGTTCCTCGACCGCACGGCGACGCACATCATGGCCTTCGAAGGCGACAGCTACGTCCACTGGTTTGCCGGCAACTACTCGGCCTACCTCGAGGATTTCAAGAAGCGCAAGGGCAAGGACGCCGACCAGCC
>DAORVZ010000283.1:0-3787 GCA_035434005.1 Lacunisphaera sp. | reverse complement strand
TTACCTGGGATCGAAGGAAGGCTTGGAACCCGCGGCCATGTTGCGCGACCTCGCGGCGGCGCAGGCGGGCACGGCACCGTTTGATGCCGACCGCTAGGCGCGGCGGTTTCCGGCGAAGCAGCACGACCACTTCCTCATCCCGGCGGGCACGGTGCATTGCTCGGGCGCCGGGGCCATGGTGCTGGAGATCAGCGCGACGCCCTATGTTTTCACCTTCAAGCTCTGGGACTGGGCGCGCCTCGGCCTCGATGGCAAGCCGCGGCCGATCCATCTCGCCCACGGAGCGGCCAACATCCAGTGGGACCGCACGACCGCGTGGGCCATGAAAAACCTGGTCAACGCCATCACACCGGTCGCCGCCGGCGACGGCTGGCGCGAGGAGCGCACCGGCCTGCACGAGCGCGAGTTCATCGAGACGCGCCGGCACTGGTTCACGAAGACGGTGCCGCACGACACGCGCGGCGGCGTCAACGTGCTCAACCTCGTGCAAGGAGAGGAAGCCGTGGTCGAGAGCCCGACCGGCGCGTTCGCGCCCTATGTCGTGCATTACGCGGAGACGTTCATCGTGCCCGCCGCCGTCGGCCCCTACACCATCCGCCCGCACGGCCCGGCCGTCGGCGCCGAATGCGCCACCCTGAAAGCTTATGTCCGCACCTGACTTTTCCCACCATGATGATCGATCCTGACCGTCTGCTCTCCTGCTACAATCCCGCCACCGGCGAGCTCGCCGGCGCGAAACCCATCGAGCGCCGCCTCGCTGACCTCCGCGGCTGCTTCGCCGATACGGCGGCCTACGCGGCGGCGCTCGCCGCAGGCAATCCACTGCTCTACCGCGTCGCCAGCGTTGAACCCGCCGCGGGCGAGGGCGACCTGCACTACGGGGTCGGCTGCCTCATGCCGGGAAAGATCGGCGACGAATATTTCCTGACCAAAGGCCACCTGCACGCCTGGCGGCCGGCCGCAGAATTCTATTTCGGCCTCACCGGCGAGGGCGTGATGCTGCTGGAAGACGAGGCCACCGGCGAAAGCCGGATGGTGCCGCTCCGCCCGCATCACGCCGTTTACGTGCCGGGCCGCACCGCCCACCGCACGATGAACACCGGGACCGGGCCGCTCACCTACCTCGGCGTCTATCCCGCGCGCGCCGGCCACGACTACGGCGCCATCGCCCAGCGCAATTTCCGCCATGTGGTCATTGAGCATGCGGGACAGCCAGCCATGATCGAGCGCCATTCCGGCTAGCGCTCCCTTCCCTTCCTTCCATGAAACCTGCTCCCCTTGTTCTTCTCCTCCTGTTGTTCCGGTTCGTCGTGCCCGCCTGCGCGGTGGTGGCGGACGAGCCCGCATCCCGCCAGACTCTGTCACTCGACGGCGTTTGGTTGATCGCCGAGGGTCGGCTGCACGCGGTGCCGGAGAATTTCGACCGCACGGTGCCGGTGCCCGGCCTGGTGACGCTGGCGACACCAGCTTTCACGCCGGTGCCCGGCCCGAAAGTCGCGGATCGCGCGGCCTATCCGCAGAAGGACCCGGCGCGTGACGCCTTCTGGTATCGGCGCACGTTCCGGCTCGACCAACCGGTGCCGGCCGTGGCCCGGCTCAAGGTCGCCAAGGCCATGTTCGGCTCGCAGGTGATCCTCAACGGCCAGCTGCTCGGGCAGCATGACGGCAGCTTCACGCCCGCCTATTACGACGCGCGCGCCGCGCTCCAACCCGGGGAAAACGTGCTGCTGATCCGCGTCGGGGCGGACCGCGACGCGGTGACGCAGGCCGTGCCGGGCGGCTTCGACATCGAAAAGGACCGCTACATCCCCGGCATCTTCGACTCGGTAGAGCTGATCCTTTCCGGCACACCGCATTTCCTGCAGGTGCAGACCGCACCCGAAATCGCGACAAACACGGTGCGGGTGCAGGCGGTGTTGCGCAACGCCGGACCGGCGCGGTCCGCCTCCGTGACGTTCGTCGTGCGCGAGGCAAAATCCGGACGAATCGCCGGACGGATCACGAGCGAACCGGTGCCGCTACCGGCGAACGCGGAGGCGGCCGTGGATGTCCGCATCCCGCTCGCCGACTGCCGGCTCTGGTCGCCGGAGGACCCGTTCCTCTACCGGCTCGAGGCCGACTCCGGCGCTGACCGGTTTACAACTCGTTTCGGAATGCGCGAGTTCAGGTTCGATCCTGTCACGCGCCAGGCGGTTCTGAATGGCCGGCCGTATTTCCTGCGCGGAAGCAACTTCACCCTCTACCGCTTTTTCGAGGACGACGACTGCCGGCTCCTCCCGTGGACGGAGAGCTGGGTGCGCCTGCTGCACCAGCGCGTGAAGGACATGCGCTGGAACTCGCTCCGCTACTGCATCGGATTTCCGCCCGAGGCATGGTATGACATCGCCGACGAGGTCGGAATCCTGATCCAGGACGAATTCCCCCTGTGGCGGCTCTCGGACGTGAAACGCGGTGCGCTGGAAAAGGAATATGCCGAGTGGATCCGGGAACGGAGCAACCACCCCAGCGTCGTCATCTGGGACGCCCAGAACGAGACGATCACAGCCGAGACCGGCGCCGCGATCACGGCCGTGCGCGGGCTCGATCTGTCCGGCCGGCCGTGGGACAACGGCTGGAGCCCGCCTCAGGCGGCCGGCGATTCACTCGAGCAGCATATCTATCATTTTTCCCCCTGGCGGTCCTTTGACCGGTTCACGCTCTCCGATCTGGCGCGCGCGGAACGCGTGCCGCGATCAAACGAACACAAAGCCGTCGCCGGCCGCCACGCCGTCATTATCAACGAATACGCCTGGCTGTGGCTGAACCGCGACGGCACAGCCACGACGTTGACGAAGGATTTCTACCGCCATGCCCTGGGCGAAAAAGCCACCGCGGCGCAACGACGACATCTCTACGCCACACATTTCGCCGCCGAGACGGAGTTCTGGCGCAGTTACCGGGAGGTGGCCGCGTTGATGCATTTCTGCAGCCTCGGTTACTCGCGCGCCGACGGGCAGACGAGCGACAACTGGGCGGACGTGACGAAGCTGATCTGGGAGCCTGAGTTTCACCGGTATGTCCGCGACGCCTTCGCCCCGGTCGGCCTGATGCTTGAATTCTGGAGTGAGCGCGTGCTGGCAGGGACCGCCGCGCGCTTGCCGGTGCGTCTGATCAATGATCTCGCCCAACCGTGGGCGGGCGAGGTGCAACTGCGTCTGCGCCGCGCCGGGGCTGTCGCAGGGTTCCCTGTTATCGCACAATCCGGGCGGATGGAGCCCCTGGGCCAGACCACGCTGGAATTCGCGATCACCTGGCCACAGGAACCCGGCGACTATGTGCTGGAGGCTGAGCTGCGTGGCACCGACGGCGAACTTGTGCGCAGCACTCGCGAACTGACCGTGGGGACGCGCCAAGCGCAGGGTCTCGCCTTCGGGCGACCGGCGACCGCCTCGACCGATCCGGTAACGGCGGACGGTCCCGCCGATGCCACCGATGGCGACCCCGCCACCGTGTGGCAGGCGACCGGACCGCAACCCGCCTGGCTGCAGGTGGATTTAGGCGGCGTGCAGTCCCTCAGCCGGGTGCGAATCGAGTGGGGCTTCCTGTATGCGGTGGGTTTCGCCGTGCAAATTTCCCCCGACGGTCAGACATGGTCTGATGTGCATCTGGAAACAGGCGGGCAGGGCGGCGTGAGCGAGATCGGGTTCGCCCCGCAGGCCGCGCGTTTCGTCCGGGTGCAATGCCAGCAGCGCTGCCTGAACCCCGCGCGGAATCCCAGCCCCGGTTACTTTATCCGGGAACTGCAGGC
>DAORVZ010000282.1:0-3805 GCA_035434005.1 Lacunisphaera sp. | reverse complement strand
TGCCGAGTCGCGGTCCTCCACGCAATTTACCAGCTCGGGAGCCGCCTCCGCGCGCAGCAGCCACTCGTTGGCGATGATGCCATGGATATTGGCATGCACGCCGCTGAGGATCACCGCGTGGCCCGGCCCGGTCTTGGTGATCGAATGCCGGTAATGGCAGTTGGCGAAATTGGCCCCTTGGTCCAACAGAAGTTTGAATCCACCCGGCCCGAAATAGGGCCGGAACCGGTCCAAATAGTCAGCCCGCATCTGATCCACACTAATCACGACCACCAACCGCGGCGGGGGAGCCACTTGGGCGGCCGCGCAGGCCGACAGCACCAAACTGATAAGACCGGAGCGCAGGAGGGAGAACAGTGACATGGGTGGATTGAGGCAAGGGCCGCATCCGGGCCCGGGATGGAGGTTGAGTGACGTGACTAAAGGGGGCTGGCGCGTGACGGGGCAAAGCAATTCCCGTCCGGTCCTGAAATTTCAATCTCAGCGTGACCTAATAAATACATTGAAAGCCAATCATAGTTATCAGAAGTTTCCGCCGTGCGGCCCAAGAAAAAGATCTCGCAGACCCAGCTGGCCAAGGACCTCGGGGTGTCGCAGGCTCTCGTCTCCCTCGCCCTCAATGGCCGCAGCGTCGGCATCAATCCCGACACTTACAAGCGCATCTGGGATCGCGCCATCAGCCTCGGCTACCTGCCGAAGGGCATGCGGGTGGAGTCCACGCCTGATACATCCCGCGCCCGTCAGATCGGCTACATCCTGCGCGCGCCGCTGCGGCTCTACATCCCGAGCACCTACTTCGGCCACGTGCAGCACGGCCTCCATCAGGAACTCGAGTCTCACGGCCACCGCCTGATCTTCCTCGGCGCCGAGGACGAGCTCACCCCTGAGAGGCTCCGGCAACTCTTCCACCCAAGCAACCATCTCGCCGGCGTGGTGGTGCTGGGCGAGGTCGCCGGGCCCTTCATGGATGAGCTGTGCAAACTGACCCGCCGGGTTGTCGCCGTGTCCGCGCGCTACCACGGCCTGTGCCACTCCGTGCTCGGCAACGAGCCCGAGGCCCTCACCCAGATCGTGCGCCACCTCTTCAACCTCGGGCACCAGCGCTTCGGCTGGCTCGGCGGCAACGCGAGCCTCGGCCGCCACGACGCGCGCCTCGCCGCCCTCAAGGCCGCCTTGCAGCCGCTCGGCCTCGGTCTGAATCCACGCTACAACACCGTGCTAAACCAGGCCGACCGCGCCGAGGGCGCCGAAGCCATTCACGCCATGTTGAAGCAGGCCCGCCGGAAGGATTTCCCCACCGCCTTCATCACCTACAACACCCAGATGGCCATGGGGGCCTACCTCGGCCTCCAGCGCGAGGGCTGGAAGGTGCCGGGCGACATCAGCCTGGCCTCGGCCGACGTCTCGCGCCTCAGCATCGAGGGCGCCCTGCGCATCACGGGTGCCGGCACCAGCCCCGACAAGCTCGGCGAGGCTGCCGCCCGCCTCGTCATGGGTGAGGGCACCCCGGCCGAGGGTTACACCGATCTCGTCCTCCCCGCCCCCCTCGTGGTGGGCAACTCCACCGGCCCGGCCCGCTAGGCCCGCCCCATGCCCCCGCCCACTCCTCCCCGGCCGCCAGGAGGGGTGATTTATGCCGGGACTTAAATATTGATAGTTATTAGAGACGACTGATAACTTCGGGCCCTTACCCCGCCATGACCAACTACGACTACGCCGTCATCGTCTTCTATTTCATCTTCATGCTCGGCATGGGCTGGCTGGTCTCCCGCTTCGTCAAGACCACCAGCGACTACTTTCGCGGCGGCGGCCAGATGGTGTGGTGGTTGGTCGGGGCCTCCGCCTTCATGACGCAATTCAGCGCGTGGACCTTCACCGGCGCGGCCAGCAAGGCCTACAGCGAGGGCTGGCCGATCTTCGTGATCTTCTTCAGCAACGCCCTCGGCTTCCTGTGGAATGCGGCTTACTTCGCCCCGCGCTCGCGCCAGATGCGTCTGGTCACCGCGCTCGAGGCCGTGCGCGAGCGCTTCTCGCGCGGCAACGAGCAGCTCTACACCTGGCTGCAGATCCCGCTCGGCACGCTCTACGCCGGCATCTGGCTGAACGGCCTCTGCGTGTTCCTCACCGCGGCGTTCGGCTTTGATCTCGAGCTCACGATCATGGTCACCGGCGCGGTCGTGGTGCTCATGACGCTGGTCGGCGGCAGCTGGGCGGCCATCGCGGGCGACTTCATCCAGGCCCTGATCCTGCTGCCCGTGACCGTCGTCGCCGCCCTGCTCGCCCTGCACAAAGTCGGCGGGCCCGTCGCGTTCGTGGAAAAGCTGCCCCCGGGGCACCTCGACCTCGCGGCGATCTTCGACTCACCGCTGATGATGCTCTGGATCGTCGCGATCATCATCAAGCAGTTCATCTCCACCAACAACCTGTTCGAGGCCTCGCGTTACCTGTGCGTGAAGGACGGCCGGCACGCCCGCCGCGCCGCGCTGCTCGCCGGCATCCTTTTCTTCGTCGGCCCGGTCGTCTGGTTCATCACCCCGATGGCGGCGCGCATCGTCTACCCCGACCTACACGCGGTCTTCCCCAACCTGCGCAATCCCGAGGAAGGCGCGTTTTTCGCCATCTGCATGGCCACGATGCCCGCCGGCATGCTCGGCCTGCTCGTCAGCGGCATGCTTTCCGCCACGATGTCGTCGATGGATAGCGGCCTGAACAAGAACGCCGG
The DNA here is from genome assembly GCA_035434005.1 of Lacunisphaera sp. Classification (GTDB taxonomy): domain Bacteria; phylum Verrucomicrobiota; class Verrucomicrobiia; order Opitutales; family Opitutaceae; genus Lacunisphaera. The sequence goes on along the minus strand of DAORVZ010000282.1, from coordinate 1,083 downwards.
CATCTTCATCAAGAATTTCTACCAGCCCATCCTCCGCCCGCAGGCCACCGATGCCCACCTGGTCTTCGCCGGCAAGATCGCCACCGCCGTGCTAGGCGCGCTCGTCATCCTCGCCGGCCTGAACTTCAGCCGCCTGGAAGGCATCGGCCTGTTCGACCTGATGCTGCGCTTCGGCACGCTGGTGGCCGTGCCCTACACCGTGCCGCTCGTGCTCTGCGTGCTCTACCGGCGCACGCCGCCGTGGTCGGGCTGGACCACGGTGCTCGTGTGCATGGCCGCCTCCTACCTGACGACGGCCTTCCTCACCCCCGCGTGGCTGGAGCGCACCTTGTCGCTCGCCCCGCTCACGCCGGCCGCCGCCGGCTACTGGATCATCGCGGCCGGCCTGTTCATGAACGTCGGCGTCGGCTGCGCGTGGTTTTTCGGGACCTCGCTCTTCTGGTCCGGCACCCCCGCGACCGACCGTGCCCGCATCGAGGGTTTCTTCGACCGCATGCTGCGTCCGGTCGATTTCGCCAAGGAGGAGGGGCCGGGCAGTGACCGCCAGCAGGGCGATGTCCTCGGGAAACTCTGCCTCTGCTACGGCGCGTTCGTCTGCCTGCTGGCGCTCATCCCGAATCCCCTGCCCGGCCGGCTCGCCTTCCTGGGCTGCGGCGGCGTGGTTGTCTCCATCGGCTGGTTGCTTATCCGGACCAGCCGGCGCCCGGCCGCCGGTTAAGCATCCAACCAACGGCCAACCTGCCTTTTCCCGCCCACCGTCCCAACATGCCCGACCATCGTGGAAAACTCGTGCTGCTCCCCCCGCACCGCGTCTGGCGCACCTATCAGGGTGGGCGCTGCCTCGACACGCTGGCCGGCGCGGCGCAACCCGCCGACTCGCACTTTCCCGAGGACTGGGTCGCTTCCACCACCCGCGCCATCAACGCCGGCCGCGAGTCCGTCCGCGAAGGCGTCTCCCCCGTCACCCTCGGCGGCACCACCCAGGATTTCGCCGCGCTCCTCGAGAGCGACCCGGACTATTTTCTCGGGTCGGGACACGCCGCGAAATTCGGCGCGCACCCGCAGCTGCTCGTCAAGCTCCTC
>DAORVZ010000281.1:0-3807 GCA_035434005.1 Lacunisphaera sp. | reverse complement strand
ACGTCGGCCACCGAGACTTTTGCGGCGCTCCGCCTGAGCATCAACAACTGGCGCTGGCAGGGCGTGCCGTTTTATCTGCGCTCCGGCAAGCACCTCGCGCGGCGTGTGAGCGAGATCGCCATCCGCTTCAAGCGTCCGCCGGGCAATCTCTTCGCCGAGACGGAGCGCTCGATGCTCGCGGCCAACACGCTGGCCTTCCAGATCCAGCCGGACGAGGGGCTGAGCCTCATCCTCAACGCCAAGATCCCCGGCTTGGAAACGCGCACGCAGCCCGTGAAGATGAACTTCAAATACGCCACCACCTTCGGCTCGAACACGCCCGAGGCCTACGAGCGCCTCGTGCTCGACGCCATGATCGGGGACGGCACGCTCTTCATCCGCGGGGACGAGACCGAGCGCTCGTGGCAACTCTGCTCGCCCATCCTCGATCACTGGGCGGAACTAGGCCGCCGGGGCCTCGACACCTACGCCTCCGGCTCCTGGGGGCCGAAGTCGGCCGAGGATCTGCTCGCCGCGAACGGGCACGCGTGGAGGGAGCCGTGAGCCTCTGCTGTCATGCCAGCGGTCTTTGAAACTCTCCCCGGCCTGGAGGTGCCCGTCGGCGGCATCGCGGCGGGCTTCAAGAAGCTCTGGGCGGATTCCCCGGCCCAGGAAAGCCGCGCCGTGCAGCTCAACCTCGTGCTGCACCTCGGCGCCAACACCACGCCGGCGGACGCGCTGGCGCAATTCCAGCATACCCTGCGCTTCGCCCAGCGTTACCCGGCCCGGGTCGTCGTGCTCTGCCCGGATTTTGACGAGGGCTCGGGCGCCGGGATGCGCGCAAAGATCTACGGGGAATGTTTTCTGGGGAAATCGAAAAACGACACGCGCTGCGTGGAGTTTGTCCTGCTGCAATACACGATGGCCGTGCGTGCTTATCTCGAGAACCAAGTCTCGGTCTGCCTCTCGACGGACATGCCGCTCTACTATTGGGCGCATCGGTTCTCCGAGACGAAACGGCTGGCCGATTACGACTACCTGCTGACCCGCTCGAAGCGGATCCTGTTCGACAGCGCCGTGGCACCCGCCGACACGTTCACCTATCCGTGGCCCAATCTGGCGGCGGTGCGTGATCTCGCCTACACCCGCACCCTGCCGCTGCGCCAAAACCTCGGGCAATTCCTCAGCCGTTATACCCCGTCCCTGATCAACACCGGCCTCAGGCAGGTGACGCTGCGCCACCGGCAGGTGTTGACGGCGGAAGCGTGCTGCCTACTCGGCTGGGTCAAGAAGGGCCTCGCACGCAGCGGTGCCACCGGCGTTGGCTTCGAGGTGACCGGGGGGGATTGCCCAGGCTGTTTCGCGATGGATTTCACCTACACCGATCCGAAGAAGACTTTCGCGTGGAGCGCCGACCTGAGCAACGATCACGCGGAATTTACCGGTGATCTCGGCACGGGCCCGACCAAGCTGGAGGCAGGCGCGCATTTCCTCGCGCCGGAGATGGCGCTGAGTGAGGCGATGTTTTTTTAAGGAAGTAGCGAGCAGTCGCTCCGCCTGGGCATATTCATGCTCGCTACCCGCTACTCGCTGCTCACTACTTTTCCCCATGCCTTGGCTCTGGCTTATTATCGCGGGAATCTTGGAGGTGGCGTGGGCGGTCGGCCTGAAATACGCCGATGGTTTCACCAAGACGTGGCCGAGTGTCATTACGGTGCTGCTCATGCTCGCCAGCTTCTGGTGTCTGGCGCAGGCGGTGCGCGGGCTGCCGCTCGGGACGAGCTACGCCATCTGGACCGGCATCGGTGCCGTGGGCACGGCAATCCTCGGCATGATCCTGTTCAAGGAACCGGCGACTGTGGCCCGCCTGGCCTGCATGGCGCTGATCGTGGGCGGCATTGTGGGCTTGAAAGTGTCCGCATCCTGAGGGCGGTCAGGGCGAAAAAGTGTCGTCTTCGCCCCGGAATTGTGGCGAAACTTCCTCCGTGAACGCGCCCTTTGCCGACCGGTTGGAAATGCAGCACCGCCTGTTCGCGGAACTCTCGCGGATGTTTGGCCAGGAGGTGCCGCTCTACGACAAGTCCCTGCTCGTGAACCGCGTGTGTAACGAGACCGTGTGCGCGCTGCTCGGCGGCCGGCACCGCGGGTTCGCGCTCACGGCGGCGCAGTTGGAGAAGTCCAGCGGCGAACGACATGGCGCCATCCGCATCGGCAAGCCGGAGGAATACCGCCGCATCGCGCGATTCTTCGCGGCCTTCGCGATGGAGCCGCACAATTATTACGACATGACGGCCCTGGGCCCGAAGAGCCAGCCGATCGTCGCCACCGCCTACCGGTCGCGCCTTAATCCCGACCACCGGATATTTTGCTCGCTGCTGATGACGGATTACTTCGATCCCGCCACGCGCGGTCGCATCGAGGCGTTGCTGGCGACCCGCGATGTGTTCTCCCCGGCGGCCTTGGCGCTGCTGGAAAAGAACGAACGGCAGGGCGGACTCGACTGGGACGACGCCCACCAACTCATCCACGAGGGGGTGACCCGCATCTTCAAGTGGACGGGCCGCGCCCGCGACCACCAGCTCTACCAGGACCTTTGCGCGGCCGGCTTCAAGATTGCGGCGGACATCGCCTGCTTCGAGACGCACCACCTCAACCATCTCACGCCGAACACCCTCTGGTTGGATCTCTACACGGCGGCGATGAAGCACTGCCTCGGTGAGATGGACGTGGCCGCCTTCCGCCAGCGCGCGGAGATCCTCCTCCGGCGGCTGGACGCACGCGCCGACCGCGACTACCTGCGCCTGCATTTCAAGCACCTGTCGGACGCGGAAATCGCGGCCTACCAACCCGCAGTGCTGTCGGCGGGGGAACTCACGCGACTGGCCGGCGAACTTACCCAGCGTCTAGGCCAGCCGGATCTCGCGCTGACCAAGCTCAGGCATTCCGGCTTCAAGGATTTCACCGAAGGCCCGGCGGAGGATACGCCCGTGCTGCTGCGGCAGGACGCCTACAAGGCGCTGACGGAACCTGTGCAGTTCGTGCAAACCGACGGCTCGCGGGTGGACACCGTGCACACGGCGCGCTTCGGCGAGATCGAGCACCGCTTCTACGCCACGACCGCAGCCGGGCGCGAATTGTATGACCGCTGCCTGACGGCGGCCGATGCCGCCCGCGATGCCCTCGGCGGGACGTCGAGGAAGGATCTGGACTTGAGAGAGCGCGCTTATGCGCAACCCTTCGCGCCCTTTCCGAAACACCTGGCCGCGCTGCTGGCCCAGGGACTGGTCTTCGGCCGCTATCAGGCGACGGCGGCCGGGCGTGCCGCCGCGCAGGCGGGCACAATCCCGACCACGGATCTCGCGGAGCTGGTCCGGCTGGGTTACGCGGCCGTCGAGGGGTTGCGCTATGAGGATTTCCTACCGGTGAGCGCGGCCGGTATTTTTGCCTCAAACCTCAGCCAATACGGCACGCAGTCCACCGCCACGCAGAAACCGGTGTATACGCAGGCGCAGTTGGAGGGCATCCTCGGCCGCCGCATCGTCGACCCCAGCGTCACGTATGCGGGCCTCGACGCAGAGTCGAGGTTGGCGACGTATGCAGCACTCGACTTGACCGCGCGGTTGCTCCCGGTCGAAAGGACGCGCCTAGAGCAGGCGGTCGCCAGCATGGTCCGCGGTTAATCGCCGGACGCCATGCTGTGAGATCACCTGCTGCCAAAGGCGGGGCGATGGCCATGCGCTTGAGTGGATAGGGAAATGAGGCTGGGCTGTGTCGGAACGGTGCGCAGGTTTTGTTCGACTCAGGCTGTGCGCCCGCTACCAATCCGCG
>DAORVZ010000280.1:0-3823 GCA_035434005.1 Lacunisphaera sp. | reverse complement strand
ACGTTCACGGTCTCAATCACGCTGACGCTGATCAGCTGGTCGCTCTTCCACACGATGTTCGTGCGCAACCCGGAGTTCGACCCGGGCGGCGGGCTTTACCGGATCGCGCAGACCGGCGGGCCTTTGGCGCGGGATCGCATGTTTCCGGCGACTCGGGAGGACATCGCCGCGTGGCAGGAGCACCAGACCGTCTTCTCGGATTTCGCGATGATGCGGTTCTACGAATCCGTGTTCGTGCAGACCGAAAGCGGCCAGGAGCGCCTCCTCAGCGCCAATGTCTCCGCCGCGGCGCTGCGCATGCTGAACGCCCAGCCATTGCTCGGCCGGCTTTTCACCCCGGAGGAAGACAAGATGGGCAGCACGCCCGTGGTGATGATCAGCGAAAAAACCTGGCGCAACCGTTTCGCCTCCGATCCGGCCATCGTCGGCCGGGTTCTCAAGCTCGACGGGGTCGCGGCGACCGTCGTGGGTGTCATGCCGGCGGCTTTCCGTTTTCCCAACGACCAGGAGCTGTGGCAGTCGCAGGGATTCGTGGCGTATGAGAAGGGTCCAGGACTGATGATCCACGATGTTATCGTCCGGTTGAAGCCGGGGGTGACGCCCGCGCGCGCAGCGGAGGACCTGAAGCTCATCACGGAACGCCGCGGCCAGGAAACCATGGCGGCCAAACATGAAATGCACCCGGTGGTCACGCCGTTCCGTGAATACTATCTTTACCCGGAGCTGAACCAGAGCGCGCTGATCCTGTTTTCCCTCGCGGTGGTTTTCATCCTCGCCGGCTGTGCCAACGCCGCGAACCTTGTGATGATCGATTTCTTCGGCCGCACGGCGGAAATCGCGTCGAGCCTCGCCCTGGGCATCCCGCGCGGGGCGGCGATCCGCGGCCTGGGTTTCCAGCTGCTGGTGACCGCAACCCTCGCGGCGGTGATCGGGATCGTGCTCTTGCTTGGCCTCGGTCCGCATATCCATGGCGCCATGGCGCGGATCACAACGCCCTATTGGCTGCTGTTCACGCCTCAATGGCACCATTTCGCCTTGGCGGCGGCGCTGGCCGTGCTCTCCGCGGGGGTCGCGATCATCGTGCCGCTGGGTTACATATCGTTCGCGAGTCCCGAGCGCATCATGCGCGACGGAGCCGGTGCGAGCCGCGCCACCGGCCGCGGGCTCTGGCGCCGGGCCCTCATCGTCGGACAGATCGGGCTGCTGACCGTGCTCGGCGTATCGGCCGGATTGCTGCTCCGCTCCAACCATCAGATGCGGGAGGATCAGTGGGGCTTCGACGCCCGAAAAATCTACGTCTCCAAAACCGCGGCCAAGGAGACGGATTTTCCGACGCCGCCGGGGCGCCTTGCCGTGCACGAGCGGTTGCTGGCTGAGGTCGAACGCCTGCCCGGCGTGGCAGGGGCCGCGCTGATGACCAACCCCGTGGGCTTCAGCGGTCCGCCGGGCGTGTTCTATGCCGCCAAGGCGGAAGGCCTGGCCGAGGGAAAATCCGAGGGGGGCGCGTTCATATCTGCGGTCACGCCGAACATCTTTGCCGTCTTCGGAACTTCGTTTCTCGAAGGCGAGACCTTCGCCCGCGAGGAGAAACCCGGCGGACCCTTTTATGTGGTGCTTAACCATTCGCTGGCCGCGAAGCTCTGGCCCGGCCAGTCGGCGCTGGGCCGTTCCTTTTACGGCCGGGGCCCGGATCCGAAGCAGACTCCCATTGTCTGCGTCGTGCGCGGAGTCGTGCGTGATTTCCAAGCCTCGGGCCCCAAGGCGAAGAACAACGATTTTATCTATTACGCGATCCGCGGCGGGATGTTCTCCACGGCGTTCCTTTACGCGCGTGGCGTGCAAACGGCGCCGACGGGGGCGGACATTCGTGGTGCAGCGATGAAAACGGATCCGCGCCTGGCGATATATTTTCCCGGAACCGTGCAAAAGACGATCGACACGGAGTTGAGCTGGGTGCGGCTGACCACCCGGCTCACGCTGGCGTATGCGCTGACGGCCCTGCTGCTTTGCGTGGTGGGGGTTTACACCATCACCGTCTCGCAAATCTGGCAGCTCAACCGCGAGTTCGGCATCCGCATGGCCCTCGGCATCGACCCGGCGCGGCTTTGGTCGCGCTTTGTGCGCGGCCATCTGGTGGGCATCGCGCTCGCCGTCGTCCTCGGTCTGGGCGCGGCCACGGCGGTGGCGCACGTGCTGCGCGCGCTGCTTTTCGGGGTCAACGAGCGAGACCCGCTCACCTACGTCGTGGCGGCGGCGGTTATCCTGCTCGTTTCGGCGCTGGCCTGCATCCCCAGTTATTTTCAGCTCCGCCGGATCAATCCGGCCGAGTGTCTGCGCAGCTTGTAGGCCGCTTTAAAGTAGAGGCGGCGCTTGTCGCCGCCCGCGGGCGTCCACAAGGGACGCCCCTACACTGCGGCCAGCATCAGCAGTTGGCGGAGGCGCTGCGGATCGCTGGCGGAGGTTTTGGCGACGAAGCCGCGCTGGTGGGTGAAATGGACGTCTGGCTCGGCCTTGATGCGGGTGAAGTCGAGGCGGGGATGGTCGCGATGCCGCGACAACCCGTAACCAGTGCTGCGGCGGTCGGGGGCGGTGATGGCTACGACGCGGTCGTCGAGGCCCTGCTCCTGCACATAACGATCGAGCCCGGCCGAGGGATCCTCGGGCAGGGGCTCGGTGCGCGGCAGGAAAACGACGAGGGCGGCCGAGGCAGACGTCTGAGGGCTGACGGCAGAGGGCGGTAGATCCAACGTCCAGACTTGGGCGTGCTGGCCGATGAAGGTGAGGCGGGCGCGGAGGTTGCGCACGTAGTCGAGGAGGTCGGTGCCCACGAAGTGAATGATCTGCCAGAGGGGATCGCCGGGCGACAGTTGCTTCGCGGCGGCGAAGCGGCGGAGCAGGGTGCCGTCGATGGGGGACTGCATCTTGCCGACGATGTCGCGTTCGACGCCGAGCCACTGGGCGGTGACGTTGGGGCCGCGGCAGTCAAACCACTCGGCGGGTTCGAGCCAGTCGCAGAAGGCCCGGGCATCCGTGTAGAGGCCGAGGTGCTGGAGGACAAGGGAGAGGGCGCAGGTCGGGGCGGCATCGGCGGGGAGTTGGTGGTGGTCGAAATTGTTCAGCGCCGGCTCGTGGCGGTGGCCGACGTCGACCACGGCGATGGCGGGATCGGCCAGGTCAGTCTCGGTGGGCTCGCGCCGCAGGATGGTGCAGGGGGAGGTCGCGAGCAGCACGCAGCAGGCAAGGAACTCATCTTTGTGGGCGCTGCCGGGGTGCGTCAGGATCGTGGTGAAAGGCGTCATTCAATTCCACTCAGACCGCCGACGGTCGCTAAACCAAGGCATTTTTTAACGCGGAGGACGCGGAGAGCGCAGAGAAAGACCGGGCTTATTCCACGTTCCAAAAACCTCCGTGACCTCTGCGACCTCTGTGTTAAAAATAGTATTCCGGTTTCGATCAGCCGCGGATCGCCGCCTTGATCTTCGCGATGTCGATCTTGCCCATTTCCATCATGGTCTCGAAGGCGCGCTTGGCGGTCTGGCCGCCGGCGGCCATGGCGGCGGTCAACACGCGCGGGGTGATCTGCCAGGAGATGCCCCACTGGTCCTTGCACCAGCCGCAGTAGCTCGGCTTGCCGCCATTCTTGATGATCGCGTTCCAATAGCGGTCGGTCTGCTTTTGGGTGTCGGTGGCGACCTGGAAGGAGAAGGCCTCGCTGTGCTTGAATTGCGGGCCGCCGTTGAGGCCGATGCACGGGATACCGAGGACGGAGAATTCAACCGTCAGGACCTGGCCCTTCTTGCCCGACGGAAAGTCGCTCGGGGCC
>DAORVZ010000279.1:0-3839 GCA_035434005.1 Lacunisphaera sp. | reverse complement strand
CCGAGATCGTGCACGGCTGACACTATTTTTGATTTTAGATTCTCGGTTTTGGATAGGAGTGTCCGAAAATCGAAAAGCAAAAAGCAGAAATGACCACCCCCGCCATCGTCCGCACCAATACCGCCGAACTTTACGACGCCTATGTCATGAAGAACTTCGGTCGCGCGCCGCTCACACTGGTGCGGGGGGAGGGGGTGCGGGTCTGGGATGATACGGGCAGGGAATATCTGGATTTTGTCTCCGGCATCGCCGTCAACGCGCTGGGTCATTGTCATCCAACATGGGTCGAGGCGATCCGGCGGCAGGCCGGCGAGCTGATCCACACCAGCAACCTCTATCGCAATCCGCTTTACGGCGAACTGGCACGGAGAATAGTCCGGCAGGCGGGCCCGGGCAGGGTATTCCTGTGCAATTCCGGCACCGAGGCCAATGAGGCCTTGATCAAGCTCGCCCGCCTGCACGGGGTGCGCAAGGCCGGCACGGAGGGGAAGTGCTACAAGATCATCTGTGCGCAGCAGGCGTTTCACGGCCGGACATTCGGCGGCATGAGTGCGACCCCGCAGGAGAAGATCCAAAAAGGGTTTCGTCCGTTGGTGCCGGGCTTCGCTTTCGGCGAACTGAACAACCTGCAGAGTTTTGCCGACCTCGTGGATTCGGACACGGCGGCCATCTTTATTGAGACGATCCAAGGGGAGGGTGGCATCAAGCCCTGCACCGACGAATTTCTCCGGGGACTGCGCCAGTTGTGCGACCAGCACAACCTGCTGCTTATGCTGGACGAGGTGCAGTGTGGGCTCGGGCGCACCGGTGATTTTTATGCTTTCCAGCATTCCGGCATCCGCCCGGACGCCATCGGCATGGCGAAGGGCCTAGGCGGCGGCTACCCCATGGGTGCCATTTGGACGGCGGAGAAGAACGCCGATCTCTTCACTGCGGGGTCGCACGGCACGACTTTTGGCGGATCGCCGCTGGCTTGTGCGGCGGCGCTGGCCGTGCTTGACGTCATGGAGCGGGACAACCTGTTGGCCAAGGTGAGCGTGAATGGAGCCGCGTGGAAAACGGATTTGGAGAAGCTGGCCGGAGAATTCCCCCGGCAAATCAAAGCCGTGACTGGTCGCGGCTACATGCTCGGGATCGACCTGCATGGCGAGCCGGCCCCTTACCTCGCCCTGCTGCGTGACGAGGGCTTGCTTTGTCCGTCCGCAGGCACCCACACCATCCGGTTGCTGCCACCGCTCATCGCCACCAAGGAGCACCTCGACCGCGCCACGGCGATGATCCGAGTGGTTCTGAGCAAGAAGGAGAAAGCGACTTGATGAAACATTTCCTCCAGGAAACTGATTTTTCCAGCGACGAGGTCGCGCAGATTTTCGCGCTGGCCCGCCGGTTCAAGCAGGAGCGCGGTCACCATGAGAAACCGCTCGCCGGGCAGACTTGGGCGATGATTTTCGCCAAGTCGAGCACGCGCACCCGGGTGTCGTTCGAGGTCGGCATCCACGAGCTGGGCGGCAATCCGCTTTTCCTCAACACCAACGATATCCAGATTGGCCGCGGCGAGCCGATCAGCGACACCGCCAAGGTCCTCGGGCGCTTCGTGCACGGCTTGGTCGTCCGCACCTACGCGCATGCCGATGTCGTGGGGCTGGCCCAACATGGCGGGCGGCCGGTGGTGAATGCGCTGACGGATTTCCTTCACCCGTGCCAGATCTATACCGACGCCTTCACGGCAGCGGAACGCTGGGCCGGGCCGGACGGCGATTTGTTTGCTTCGCTGCGGGGCCGCAAGGTGGCGTTTCTCGGCGACACCGCCTTTAACATGGCCAATTCTTGGATTTTGGGCGCAAATCTGTTTGGCATGAAGGTTTCGCTGGGCGGTCCGGCGACCGACGGCCCCACTTCGGAGATCCGCGAACTCGCCGCGAAAATGGGCGGCTCGTTCCATTTTACCGCCGACCCCTACGAGGCCGTCGCCTCGGCGGACATCGTCTATACGGATGTGTGGGCCAGCATGGGGCAGGAGAGCGAGTCAGCGGAGCGGCAGCGCCGCATGATGCCGTTCCAAGTGAACAAGAAGCTGTTCGCCGCCGCCAAGCCCGATGCGCTCTTCATGCACTGTCTGCCGGCGCATGCCGGTGAGGAGGTGACTCAGGAAGTGCTCGATCACCCGCGCAGCGTGATTTTCGATGAGGCGGAGAACCGCCTGCATGTGCAAAAAGCCATCCTCGCCATGTTGGCGCGGTGCCGGGCCTGATCCTCAGGGGCGGGCCAGAATCAGCCGAACCCGGCTGCTGGAGACCTGCACAAAATTCCCCGTCGTCAGGTCGCCGTCGTCCATTTTGGCGTCAATCTCCGCCAACTGGGCGTCATCGCAGATGTAACTGGAAATTGAAATGCCGGCATCGCCGCCGCCGGACAGGGAGTTATCCCAATTCCAGTGGCCCCCAATCGCGGTGACTGCCTGCCAGGAAGCCACCTTGAAGTCGCTGGCCATGGACACGGGGCTAGTGGGCACGACGCCCGCGCTGACGTTGGCGGGCCAAGCGCCGTTCTGGGCGTTGTAGATTTCGAAGGCTTGGGCGAAGACGCGAAAATCATTAATCACCCGGGCATTTTGCGACGCCCGTTGCACACGCTGGAACGCCGGGATGGCCAGGGCCGCCAGCAAGCCGATGATAACGACGACAATCATGATCTCTACGAGCGTGAATCCGCGCGTGGGGACATGGCTAGACCGGGGTGGGATCGTGCTCATGCGGCTGGGGGAAGCATCCCCTGGGTTGCGGGAAACGCAATCCTTCAGGAGCACTTTGGCTGCAAATACCCGATTTTTACTTTGCGCCGCTCTGCCGACTGCCAACAATGCGGCCCCTATCATGAAGATCGTCCTCGCATATTCGGGAGGCCTCGACACCTCCGTCATCGTCAAATGGCTCAAGGAAACTTACGACGCCGAGATCATCACCTTTGCAGCTGATGTCGGTCAAGAAGAGGAGCTTAAGGGCTTGGACAAGAAGGCCCTGAAGACCGGCGCTACCAAACACTACACCCTCGATCTCGTCGAGGAATTCGCCCGCGACTTCATCTACCCGATGATCCGGGCCAACGCGATTTACGAGGGCCAGTATTACCTCGGCACCTTGATCGCCCGTCCGCTCATTGCCAAGGCACAGGTGGACATCGCGAAGAAGGAAAAGGCCGACACCGTCGCGCACGGTGCCACGGGCAAGGGCAACGACCAGTGCCGCTTCGAGCTCACCTACATGGCGCTCGCACCCCAACTCCAGATCATCGCGCCGTGGAAGATCGAGGCCTATCGCGACCTGTTCCCGGGCCGCGCCGAGATGATCGCCTACTGCGCAAAGCACCGGATTCCCGTCGAGGCCTCGCTCAAGAAGCCCTATTCGATGGACCGCAATCTCCTGCACATCTCCTATGAGGCGGGCATCCTTGAGGACCCGTGGTTCGATCCGACCACGAAGGCGAACAAGGCGATGTTCAAACTCTCCGTCGCCCCCGAGGACGCGCCGAACAAGCCCGAGTATGTCGAGATCGACTTTGTGAAGGGCGACGCTGTCGCCGTGAACGGCAAGCTGCTTACCCCCGGCGGCGTGCTGAAGACACTCAACAAGCTTGGCGGCAAGCACGGCATCGGCCGCGTTGACCTCGTCGAGAATCGTTTCGTCGGCATGAAGTCCCGCGGCGTCTACGAGACCCCGGGCGGCACGATCCTGATGCAGGCCCACCGCCAGGTGGAGTCGCTCACGCTTGACCGCGAGGTGCTGCACCTGCGCGACGGCTTCATCCCGAAATACGCCGAGCTCGTCTACAACGGCTTCTGG
>DAORVZ010000278.1:0-3842 GCA_035434005.1 Lacunisphaera sp. | reverse complement strand
CGACGATCAAAATGCCGTGCTTGGTGATGAGCCCTACCAGCGTGATGAGGCCGACCTGCGTGTAGATGTTGAGCGTGGCAAAACCGAAAAAGAGGAACACCATCGCGCCGGCGATCGAGAGCGGCACGGACATCATGATGATGAACGGGTCGCGCCAGCTCTCATACTGCGCGGCGAGCACGAGGAAGATGACGATGACCGCCAGCACGAAGGTCGCCATGAGCGAGCTGCCCTCCTGCATGAAGACGCGGGAGTCGCCGTTGTAGTCGATGGTGAAGCCCTGCGGGAAGAACGTGGCCGCCTCGGCGCGGAGCCAGTCGAGGGCCTCGCCCTGGGCGACGCCGGGGGCGGGGGCGAAGGAGAGCGTGGCCGAGTTGAGCTGCTGGAAGCGGCGCAGCTCGCGCGGTTGCACCACATTTTCCGGTGTGGCGATGGTCGAGAGCGGCACGAGCCCGCCCTTCGTCGTGGAGATGTAGTAGTCGCCGAGCTGGTCGGGATTGAGACGGGCCAGGCGCGTGACCTGCGGGACGACCTTGTAAGCGCGGCCCTCGATGGCGAAACGGTTGACGTAGCCGCCGCCGAGCATCGCGCCGAGGTCGGCGCCGAGCTGGGACATGTTGATGCCGAGCGCGGCGGCCTTCTCGCGGTCGATGACGAGGTTCACCTGCGGCTGGTCGAACTTGAGGTTGGTGTCGCCGAAGACGAACAGCCCGCTTTTCATGGCGCGCTGGAGCAGCTCGCCGGAGATCTCGGCCACGCGGGGGTGTGTCTCGGTGGAGCCGATGACGATCTGCACCGGCAGGCCGCCGGCCGAGCCGGGCAGGCTGGGGCGGAGGAAGGAGGACACGCGGGCCCCGGCGATCCCGCCGAGCTTGCCCTGGATCTCCTGCTGCAGCGACTGAGCGCTGCGCTGGCGCTGGCTCCAGGGCTTGAGGCGCCAGCCGATGAAGGCGGAGTTGGGCGTGCCGCCGCGGCCGACGATGACGAAGATCTCGGCCGTTTCGTCCGGATAGTCGCGGCGGATCAGTTTCGCGACCTCCTGGCTGAACAGCATGGTTTGCTCCACGGTGGCGGTCGGGGCGGCCTCGGCGCTCATCATGATGATCCCGCTGTCCTCGGGCGGGGCGAGCTCGCTCTTGGTGAGCAGGAAGAACGGGATGATCGAGGCGAAGACGAGGGCGGCGACGATGAAGATGGCCGGTCGGGCGTTGAGCGCGCCATGCAGGAAGCGCTCGTAGGCGCCCTGCAGCCGTTCGAAGGTGCGGTTGAGGAACCCCTCGAAGCCGCGGGGGTTGGCGGTGTGCACCAGGATGCGCGAACACATCATCGGCGAGAGCGTGAGCGCCACGAAGCCCGAGATGATGACCGAGCCGGCGAGCGTGAAGGCGAACTCGCGGAACAGCGCGCCGGTGAGGCCGGACTGGAAACCGACCGGCGCATAAACGGCGGCCAGCGTGATGGTCATGGCGATGACCGGCCCGACGAGTTCGTGCGCGCCCTTGATCGCGGCGGCGAACGGCGTCATGCCCTCCTCGATGTGGCGGTGGATGTTCTCCACCACGACGATGGCATCGTCCACGACGAGACCGATGGCGAGCACCATGGCGAGCAGGGTCAGCAGATTGATCGAGAAGCCCAGCGCCAGCATCAGCGCGCAGGCGCCGATGAGCGACAGCGGGATGGCCACGATCGGGATCACGACGGAGCGGAACGAGCCAAGGAAGAGATAGATGACGAGGATGACGATGAGCATCGCCTCGACCAGGGTCTGCATGACCTCGGAGATGGAGTCGTTGATGAACTCGGTGAAGTCGGCGACGACCTTGCCCTGCAGGCCGGGTGGCAGCTGCGCCTGGATGTCGGGCATGGCGGCGCGCACTCCCCGGATGACGTCGATGGCGTTGGCGGTTGGCAGCACGGAGACGCCGATGAAAACGCCGTTCACGCCGGAGAAATTGACCGTAGAATCGTAGTTCTCGGCGCCGAGCACGACGCCGGCGATGTCGCGCAGGCGGACGATCTCGCCATCGGTCTCGCGGACGATGATGTCCTTGAATCCCTCGACCGAGCGCAGGTCAGTCGAGGCGGTGAGGTTGACGGAGAGCATGCTGCCCTTGGTCTGGCCGACGGCGGAGAGGAAGTTCTGGGCGGCGAGGGCGCTGCGGACCTGGGCGGCGCTGAGGTTGAGCGCGGCCATGCGCTCGGGCTTGAGCCAGATGCGCATGGCGAACACGCGGCCGCCGAGGATGTCGGCTTTCTGCACGCCGTGCACGGTCGAGAGCTTCGGTTGCACGACGCGGGTCAGGTAGTCCGTGATCTGGTTGGACTCCATGGTCTCGCTGCTGAAGCCGATGTAGGCGGAGGCCGTGGTTTCACCCACGGCGACATCGAACACCGGATCCTCGGCGCCGGCGGGGAGTTCGCCCTTCACGCGGTTGACCTTGGCGGTGATCTGCGTGAGCGCATCGTTCGGATCGTAGTTGAGGCGCAGGCGGGCGGTGATGGTGGCGCTGTTCTGGCGGCTGACGGACTCGACGAAGTCGATGCCGTCGGCGGAGGAAATCTCGCGCTCGAGCGGCGTGGTGACGAAGCCGCGCACGAGGTCGGCGTTGGCGCCGGGGTAGGCGACGGAGACGGTGACAACGGCGTTGCTGGTGTAGGGATACTGGCGGACCACGAGGGCCTTGATGCCCTGCCAGCCGGCGATGAGCAGGAAGAGGTTGAGGACCGTCGCGAGGATCGGCCGCCGGATGAAGAGCTCGGTGAAATTCATCGGCTCAGCTCTCGGCGGGTTTCGGGGCGGGACTGTTGGCGGGCACCACCGTGTTGTTGATGGTGACTGCGGTGCCGGGGCGGAGTTTGCCCTGACCGGCGGTGACGACCTCCTCGCCGGCCTTCACGCCCTCGAGCAGCGCGATCTGGTCGCCGCGCTTGGGGCCGACCTTCACGAAGCGCTGCTGTGCGGCGAGCACACCCTTGTCGTCCTTGGCCACGACATAGACGGAATCACCGTAGGGGCTGTAGACGATGGCGGTGGCGGGCAGCACGATGACCTCGCGCGCCCCGGGCAGCTGCACATCCACGATGGCGAACATGCCCGGGCGGAGGGCCTCATCGGCGTTGGGCAGCGTGGCGCGGGCGCGGAGGTTGCGGGTGGTGCCGCTGACGCGCGGGTCGGTCGCCTCGATGTGGCCGCCGAAGGCGCGGTCCGGAAAGGCGTCGATGGTGACTTGCACGGCGAGGCCGGGTTGGAGTGCGGTGACCTCCTGTTGCGGCAGGGTGAAGTCGGCGTAGATCGGGTTGGTGGCCTCGAGGGTCACGACGGTGTCGCCCTTGTTGAGGAACTGGCCGGTGTTGACGAGACGGAGGCCGAGGCGGCCGGCGAAGGGGGCGACGATGCGCTTCTTGGCGAGGGTGGCCTTGGTGGACTCGATGGCTGCCGCCGCCTGGGCGTAGGTGGCCTCGGCGGCGTCGAGGTCGGCCTGCGTGTTGGCGTTGGTCTGCCGCAGCTCGCGGGCCCGCTGGAGATTCAGCTCGGCGAGGCGGGCGGTGGCCTCGTTGCTGCGGAGCTGCGCGGCCTCGGCGGCGGTGTCCATCTCGACCAGCACGTCGCCGGCCGCCACGCGGGCGCCGGACTCGAAGGCCACGTGCACGATGCGGCCCTCGATCTCTGAGCGGAGGGTCACGCCCTGGAAACTCTCGAGCGAACCGACCGCGTGGAGGGTGTTCCGCCACTGCTCCGCCACGGCGGGCGCGGTGGTGACGGCGGCAGGAGCCGGCCGGCGGGCGGCGATGGACGCCGATGTGGTGCTGCCGACTGAGGCTGTGGCGCGCGGGTATCT
>DAORVZ010000277.1:0-3854 GCA_035434005.1 Lacunisphaera sp. | reverse complement strand
CGCTGAGCTGGAGAAAAAATAGGCATAGGCATCCGCGCGGTTGACCGGCCACGACGCCAAAAAAAACGCCGCCCGGGGAAGGGCGGCGTTGGGCGGGAGTGAACTGGCGGGGCCTTACTTGCCGGCCTTGGCGGCCTTCTGGCGGGCGCCGTTGTTCAGAATGCGTTTGCGCAGGCGCAGGTTCTTCGGCGTGACCTCGACGAGCTCGTCGGCGGCGATGTATTCGATCGCGCGCTCGAGGGACAGCTTCGACGCCGGCGTGAGGCCGGTGGCGACACCCGAACCCTGGGAACGGAAATTGGTGAGCTGCTTCTCGCGCACGGCGTTGATGGCGATGTCCTCATTGCGGGGATTCTCGCCGACGATCATGCCCTCGTAGACTTGCTCGCCGGGGTTGACGAAGAGCTTGCCGCGCTCCTGGCACATGACCAGGGCGTAGCCGGTGGTCTCGCCGGCCTCGGTCGCGATGAGCGTGCCGGTGATGCGGGTGAGGAGTTCGCCGGCGAACGGGCCGTATTCCTTGAAGAGGTGGGAGGTGACGCCGCGGCCGGAGGTGGCGTTGACGACGTCGATTTCCAGGCCGATGAGGCCGCGGGTGGTGATGGCGGCCTCGAGCATCGTGGAGTGCGCGAGCTTCTCCATGTTGGTCAGGCGGCCTTTGCGGTTGGCCAGGTTCTGCATGATGGTGCCGACGCACTCGTCGGGCACCTCGATCCAGACGGTCTCGTAGGGCTCCAGGCGCTCGCCGTTCGGGCCCTTCTTCTCGATCACAGTCGGGCGGGAGACGAGCAGCTCGAAGCCCTCGCGGCGCATCGTCTCGACGAGCACGGCCACCTGCATGGCGCCGCGGGCCTTGACGTTGAAGATGCCGGCCTTGTCGGAGTCCTCGATGTGGATGGAGACGTTGATCTTCAGCTCGCGCATCAGGCGGTCGCGCAGCTGCCGGGAGGTAACGAGCTTGCCTTCCTGGCCGACGAGCGGGCCGTCGTTGACGCAGAACTGCATCTCGAGGGTCGGCGGGTCAATCTGCGTGAAGGGCAGGGCGTGCTGCTCCTCGCTGGCGGCAAGGGTGTCGCCGATGTCGACATCCTCGAAGCCGGAGAGGCCAACGATGTTGCCGGCGACGGCGGTCTCGACCTCGCGCTGGCCCAGGCCGGTGAACTCGAAGACCTTGGTGATCTTGGCGCGGATCTTTTTGCCGCCCTCGGCGTGGCGCACGACGAAGACCGGATCGCCGACCTTGACGACGCCGCCGAGGATCTTGCCGACCGCGATGCGGCCGACGTAGTCGCTCCAGTCGATGTTCGAGACGAGCATGTGGAACGGCTCCTCGGGCTTGGCGAACGGGGGCGGGACGTGGTTGATGATGGTCTCGAAGAGGGGCGTCATGTCCTTCTTCGCCTCGCCGAGATGATACATCATGTAGCCGTCGCGGCCGGAGCCGTAGACGACGGGCGCGTCGAACTGCTCCTCGGTGGCGTTGAGCTCCATGAGCAGCTCGAGGACCTTGTCATACATTTTCGCCGGCTCGGCGTTGTCGCGGTCGATCTTGTTGATGACGATCACGACCTTCAGCCCGTGGGCGAGAGCCTTGCGGAGCACGAAACGGGTCTGCGCCTGCGGGCCGTCATAGGCGTCGATGACGAGGAGCACGCCGTCGACCATGCGGAGGGCGCGCTCGACCTCGCCGCCGAAGTCGGCGTGGCCGGGGGTGTCGAGAATGTTGACGATCTTGTCCTTCCAGTGGACGGAGGTGTTCTTGGCCTTGATCGTGATGCCCTTCTCTTTTTCGAGATCCATGGAATCCATGGCGCGTTCCTGGACCTGCTGGTTGGCGCGGTAGACTCCGCCCTCCTTGAGGAGCTGGTCGACGAGGGTGGTTTTACCGTGGTCGACGTGGGCGATGATGGCGATGTTGCGGATGTTCTGGTTCATGTTCGGGCGGACCGGTATAAAGTGAGAAACCGGTCACGCTGCGAGCCGCCCCGGGGCTTGGCAAGCAGAACCTTGGGCCGTGTAGCCGTCGGCAGTCTGCTTCGCTAAACTCTTGGCAGGCAGGCAGTCGCCTAGGAATCCTCCGCCAGCGCCCGGCGGGCGCGGCGCACGATGGTGAGCACCAGCAGGGCGCCGATGAGGATCAGCACATAGTCCAACCACGGGTCGGCCGCCACCCCGAGCCCGAGGAGGAGGGCTAGCAGGCCGAAGGCAAAGGCGCGGTCGCTCTTGCCCATCGGGCCGTCGTAGCGGCGCGCGGCGCCGATCTGCACCGCCACCACGCCGGTCATCTCGCTGACGATCGCGAGGATCGTGATGACGACCACCAGCCAATGGGAAAAGCCGGGCACGATGGCCAGCGGGAGGTAAAGCGCGGTGTCCGCCAGGACGTCGCCGATCTCGTTCAGCACGGCGCCGAGGCGGGACTTCTGGTTGTGCTCGCGCGCCAGCATACCGTCGATGGCGTTGAGCGCCATGCGCACAAACAGGAAGGCCGGCAGCAGCAGAAGCGGCCAGCGCGCCGCGGGATAAAACCAGATGCACGCGCCGACTGCGGCGGATAGCAGCGCGGCGGCCACCGTCACCTGGTTGGCCGTCACGCCGGCGGCGAAGAGCGCGCGGGTCACGGGGCGGAGCAGGTTCTGGAACGCGGGCTTGATGTCGTAGATGGAGGCCATGGCGGGTCAGGTGAAGCAGTAGCGCACGAGGTGGAAGAACACCGGCGCGGCGAAGCACAGCGAGTCGATCCGGTCCA
Organism: Lacunisphaera sp.; assembly: GCA_035434005.1. Classification (GTDB taxonomy): domain Bacteria; phylum Verrucomicrobiota; class Verrucomicrobiia; order Opitutales; family Opitutaceae; genus Lacunisphaera. The sequence goes on along the minus strand of DAORVZ010000277.1, from coordinate 1,105 downwards.
TCACGCCGCCGTGGCCCTCGATCATCGTGCCGTAGTCCTTGACGCCCCGGTCGCGTTTGATGGCGGACATCACGAGGCCGCCGAAAAAGCCCATCAGCGTGAGCAGGAAGGAAAACAGCGCCGCCTGCCACCAGGTGAAGGGCGTGGCCCACCACAGCGCCGTGCCGATGCCGGTCGCGGAGAGCACGCCGCCCCAGAAACCCTCGACCGTCTTGTTCGGGCTGATCGTCGGGACAATGGCGTGTTTGCCGAAAAGTTTGCCCCAGACGTATTGGAGGACGTCGCTGATCTGCACGACGAGGACGAAGAACAGTAGCAGCTTGGCGTTCTGGCCCTCGTAGCCCTTGATGGGCAAGGTCAGCAGCGCGGGCACGTGGCTGACGCAATAGACGCAGACCATGAGCGCCCACTGGATCTTGGCGGTTCGCTCGAGGAAATGCTCGCTGTCGCCGGCCAGCGCGCTGCGCGTCGGCACGAGGATGAAGGCATAGACCGGGATCAGGATGCTGAAGAGCCCATACCACTCCATGGCGACGAGGTAGTATTGCAGGGGCGTGATGATGAAGAAGGCCCAGAACAGCGTGCGGTGGTCGCCGGGCCGCGTGGGCGTGAGGGTGATGAACTCCCGCAGCGCGAAGAACGACATGAAGCCGAACAGGATCACCGAGCCCAGGCCGCCGGTGGCGAGGGCGACGCCGAAGACGGCGACCATGACCCACCAAGCCTTCACGCGGGCATCGAGGTTGGCGACGACCTTGTTCGGGCCGCCGGGTCGGCGCTTCAGGAAGAAGGTGATGGCCGAGGAGAGGGCCAGCAGGCCCACGATGCCGCCGACGAGCCAGAGGAGTTCTTGGTCGAGTTGCATGAGAGATCAGGCGGCGAGTTGCCGGACGGCGGCGCGGGCCCGCTCGAGGAAGGCCTTCTTGTCCTCGTCGGGCCCGAGGTGGATGGCGGGGCCCGCGGAAAGGCTGCCGAGCAGCGGCACGGGGAGGAAGTCGCCCTTGGGCAGGATGCGGCTCAGGTTTTGGAGGTAGACCGGCACGAGCGCGATGCCCGGGCGGCTGCGGGCGAGATGGTAGAGGCCCGACTTGAATTCATGGATGGC
>DAORVZ010000276.1:0-3855 GCA_035434005.1 Lacunisphaera sp. | reverse complement strand
GACGACCCGGCACGGGCTTCTCCGGGAACGGCTGCGCTGCGTAATAATCCGCCAACTGTTCGAGCAACTGGCGCTGCGCGTCCTCGCGCAGATCGATGCCCGCGAAAGGCGGGCCAAATCCTCCCCGGGCATAGGCCTCCTCGACTTCCGCGGCGGACGGCAGCGGCGAATAAAAATGCCCGGGCGGCGAAAATCGTCTCCACTCGCCCGCCTCCTCGCGCAGCCGCGCGTTCTCGCGCTCGAGCCGTCGCACGTAACGAAATTGGCGCAGGATGCTTTCCAAGCTCATACGCCTCCACCTTGCGGAACCGGTTCCGCCCGCGCAACGTCGATTATCAAACCGAACACACACAGGCTCAACTCGCGCGGATCACCGTTCTCCAGCCGCATCGACGGCGCATCGGTGGCAAACTCCACGACCGCCGTCTCGCCCGGCGGCACCACGATGACGGGGAATTCATGCGGGCGGGCCGCCGGCCACAGCGGGGTGCTCCAGATTTCCTGCCCGTTTACGCGCAGTCCGAAATTCCGGTCGGTAAACGCCGACAGCCGGCACGACATCCGCACGGCGACGGGCACGGCGCCGCGGTTCGTCAGGCGCAATGTGGCGTGGTCCCGTGCCCAGCGCCAGGATTTCTTCCCGTCCGATTCCGCCTGATACCAGCCGGTGCCACGCTCCACCACGACGGACTTCGTGAAATGCCGCTCGCCCTGCAGCTGGTAAAAATCCCGGATTGGCGGATCCATTTCCGCCAGGCCGGCGAAGACCGAAAGATTCCCCAACACCAACACCGGCAGCCAACGCCGCCCCGCCGGCACGAGAACGTTAAACGCCAGCGTCAGCGGCAACACCACGCGGCTGGCCGCGCCCGGGTAGCCCTCCCAGACCGGCGCCGTGACCATCACCATAAGAAGCGCGAACGGCAGACCGACACGCCACCAAATCGCCTGCGGGCGCCAGCGCACGAGCACAAAGATCCCCTGCACCGTGAGCGCGATCACGGTGACCATCGTGACGACATGCGGCCGCATCCACCCATCACGCGCGATCTCGCCAAGCATCGTCAGCCATTTCTCGAAAAAACCCATCAGCGGCAGCGCGAAATTATTGAGCCCCATCTCGCGACTCGGTCCGATCTGCCAACGGATGTAGACGATCCACGCCAGCAACGGTAACCCGACCACCGCGCCTCGCGCCGCCAGCCCGACCCACGGCCGCCAGCCCGGCTGGCCCCAGCGCAGAAACGCCGGCAAGGCCAGCACGCTGGTTTCCTTCCCGAGGGTCGCCACGGCCAGCATCGCCGTGCCGGACTTGCGCCAACCGCCCTCCACCAAGGCCACAGCCGCCGCCACCAGCAGTAAACCGGGCAAATCAACCAACGAATGCCGCACGCTCATGCACACTCCGTGGGAGAAAAGCATGCCCGCCCAGCGCAAAAAATTACTCGCGTTATTCAGCGGAAACCATCGCCACAACAATGCCGCCAACAAGAGCCAGCTCCCGACGTTCAACACCGGATAGATATGGATCACCCAAAACGGCCGTCCGCCGCCCAACGCCCACGCGACCCACGAAAGCAGGATGCGCTTGGCCCGATACGGCAGGTTATCCACCGACTTGGCGAGCGCCGGGTCTTGCAATAACGGATCCAGCGCGATCTGGAGGTAATACGCGCCGTCGTAACCAAAGGAGTCCTCGTAGGTGTAATGCGGCGTCGCCTTCAGCACCGGCATTTCGATGATGCCCAGCTTGGCTCCGATCGACACAAGACTCGTGAACCCCGTAGCCTGGCTGTAAAAGCGCGAGATCAAAACCAGGAAAAATCCCACGCAAAACAGCCCCGCGACCCGCCATCCCCAACGCCACCACGAAGCCGCGGATTTTCCGCGTTCCGGTGATAGTTTAACCCGCGTTTCTCCCGTATTTTCAGAGGTTTCTCCGCCCCGGGGACGCTCGTTTTTTTGGATGGCCTTTGGCAAGTTTCCGCATCACAGAACCCGAGACAGGCATGTCAAATCCAAATCCCCTTTCCGCCCCCCTCCCCGCACCTCGCTGGCTGGTCGGATTGGGCCTGATGGCGCTCGTGACACTCAGTGTCTTTCTCTTCCAAAGGGCCACCGCCATTGCCGGCGGATCAGACTCCTCCGGCTACCTCAACAGCGCCCGCCTGCTCGCCAGCGGCCAGCTCTCCACGCCTCACCGCCTGCCCGCCGAACTCGACACCGGCTTCTCGCCGTTTCACTTTGTCCCACTCGGCTTCGTGCCCGGTGACGCGGGGCAAATCGTGCCCACCTACCCCATCGGGGTGCCGGCACATTTTGCACTAGCCGGCAAAGTGATCGGATGGGCCTCCGGACCGCTGCTCGTGGTCGTCCTGTTTGGCGTGTCGACCGTGTGGCTGTGCTACCTGTGCGCACGAGAAATCGGGATCAGCGCGCCCCTCGCCTTCGCTGGCGCGGCCATCCTCGCCCTCTCGCCGATCTACCTGTTCACGTCGATGCAGGCCCTGAGCGATACGCCTGCCACCGCGTGGTCGCTGGCAACCCTCTGGTTGGCACTGCGAGCCCGCCGGGGTTCCACCAGCTGGGCCGCCGCGAGCGGCGTAGCGTTGGCCATCGCGGTGCTGGTGCGCCCCACGAGCATCTTATTGTTGCCCGCGCACGCCTTGTTACTCGGCAACTGGCGGCGCCTCTTCGCCGCCGCCGCCGGTGGGATCCCCGGCGCACTGTGGCTGCTTTATTACAACAACCTCCTCTACGGCGGCCCGTTTAAGACCGGCTATGGTGACATCGCCGCTTCGCTGAAATCGGAAATGGTTTTTCCGACCTTGCTGCACATCGGGCTCTGGCTCTCGCGACTCCTGCCGGCGGGGCTCTTGCTGCTGCCGTTCGCTGCGTGGCCCCTGGTGCGGAAGCAGTGGCGCATCGCCGCCGCCCTCGCGCTGTGGTGGAGCCCCTGCCTCATTTTTTATTCTTACTACGACGTGACCCACGAAACGTGGTGGTGCCTGCGCTTCATCCTGCCCGCGATCCCCGCGCTCATCCTCGCGGCATTGCTCGGCGTGGAGGAAATCTGCCGCCGTCACGGAGGCACGCTGGTCCGGCGCTGGCAATTCGGCGCCTCGCTCGGGTTATGCATATGGGCCGGTGCTGTCGCGCAGCACTGGATCCCCCGGCTCGGCCTGCTCAGTTTCAATCAACAGGAAGTTCTTTATGTCAAAGCGTGCGACTGGGCGAACGCCAACCTGCCAACCAATGCGCTCATCGCCACCCTTCCCGCGAGTGGCTCCCTTTATTTCTACACCAACTTCATGGTGATGCGATGGGATCTCCTGAGCACAGCCGACTACCAACGCTATGCGCCCAAGTTAAAGGCCGCCGGGCGACCGGTGTATGCCCTGCTTTTTCCCGGCGAAGTCAAATCGGCCCTCAGCGAGCGCATGCCTGACCAGTGGGAAAAGATCCACGAAGTCTCGGGCATTAGCTTCTGGAAACTCGCGGGCCAACCCTAGCGCGTGCTCCTCCTCGACGCCACCCACACCAGCCACACCCGGGCGCAGACCGGCATCCAGCGGGTGTGCCGTTCGCTCCACGCCGCCCTGGCGGCGCAGCAGCCCGTCAGCGGGATCTGCCACGATCCCTACCTCGGCGCGTGGCGGCCCTTGAACCGCCGCGAGGCCCGCTGTCTCCAACCCGACCAGGTCGCCACGGGCTCCCGAGGTGCAAAATGGCCCCTGCACATGAAACTGGCAGGGCATGTCCGCCGCCTGACCGGCTCGCCTCCGCCGGTGCCGACCGGCACCGCGCTGGTCTGCCCGGAATTGTTTTCGCCCGCCGTCGGCGCCCAACTGCCGG
>DAORVZ010000275.1:0-3855 GCA_035434005.1 Lacunisphaera sp. | reverse complement strand
TTGCCGGCGGCATGGTCGAACAACGTGCCGGCGCTGGCGGCGAGGTGGCCGCCGGCCGAGCTGCCCATGACGCCGAGGCGCGCGGGGTTGACCTTGAACTCGGCAGCGTGCGAACGGACGAGCCGCACGGCGCGCAGGACATCCTGCAGAGGCGCCGGGTGGCCGAACTCAGCCAGGCGGTATTTCAGGACGAAGCTGGTGACGCCGAGCGTGCTCAGCCAGTTGGCATATTGCACGCCCTCGCGCTCATTGGAGAGAAGGCCGTAGCCACCACCCGGAGCGATGATGACCGCCGTGCCGTTGGGGCGGTCGATCGCCGGGGCATAGATGGTCAGCGTGGGCTCAGAGACATGGGTGATGCGTCCCCCAGCCTCGTGTTGCTCGGGGCCGATGGCGCGTGCGCCGGGGACGCCCTCCGGCCAGAGCGGGAGAACGACGGGCGAAGCGGCGAAGGCAGTGAGGGAGGTCATGAGCAGAGGCAGGCAAAGAAATTTCATCGGCGGATAGAGTATGCGACCGCGTCAAGCGGGTTCACGAGGTGATTTTTTGCACCGCCCTACATCACGGCAACGCGAGAGCGCGCATTCAATCTCGGTTTGTCATTCTGCACGCGAGTGACGTCGGCCAGCAGGCTGTGTTGACACCCAGCTGCCTAACCGCCGCGGGCGCGCTGCTGGATGCTTCGCGCGGCTCAGGATGGCGGTTTTGATGGTCAACTGGCCGCCCGCGAGAACCGGCCTTCCCGTTTCCACTATGCGAACGTTCAGTCGTCGCGGCGGCCGCCCAAGATGATCATCAGGATGTGCAGCAAGCTGCCGAGCGAGGCGACAAACGCCGCCACGTAGGTCAGGGCCGCGGCATCGAGCGTCTGGCTGACGCCGGGCATCTCGTCGCGGCCGACGATGCCTAGGTTGACGAGCTGGGCCTTGGCCCGGGCGGTGGCGTCAAACTCGACCGGCAGCGTGATCAGCTGGAACAAGCAGATGGTCGCCAGCGCCACGGCGCCGAGCATAAGGAAGATGCCGCCGGCGGCCTGCGCGCCCAGCACGATGCCGATGATGATGAGGAACTGCGAGGCGCCCGAGGCGATCTGCGTGACGGGCACCAGGGTCTGGCGCAGCGTCATCATGGAGTAACCCACCTTGTGCTGGATGGCGTGTCCGGCCTCGTGCGCCGCGACGCCGAGGGCGGCGAGGCTGGTGCCGTCGTAGTTGTGTTCCGAGAGAGCCAGCCGCTTCTTGCTCGGGTCGTAATGGTCGGTCAGCTGGCCCGGCACGCGGATGATCTCCACATCATGGATGCCCGCGCTCTCCATGACGGCGGCCGCCGCCTCCCGGCCACTGATGTGGCCACGCGAGGGTATGCGGACGTTCTTGTTGTAGGCGCTCGTGACGCGCATCTGCGCATAGAAGCCGAACAGGAGCGGAATGATGATGAGGATGGCCCAGATTAGCATGATAGGTTCGGGTTAAGTTTGTCTGGCAGGAAAGTCGCCGGACGCGGGTATTTTTCCAGCGAAAAATACCCGGCTGGAAACAGGCGAGGACGTTGTAAACCCTCAGGCCAGACCGGCCCGGAGCAACAGGGCGGACAGGTCGGGTGGGCGCCCCATGAAGTCGGTGAAAAGCTGCATGGGGTCGGCCGCATTGCCGCGACTGAGTATCTTGGCGACGAAATCGCGGCCCGCGTGCTCGTTGAAGATGCCCTCGCGTTGGAAACGCGTGAACGCATCGGCATCGAGCACCTCCGCCCATTTGTAGGAATAGTAGCCGGCCGCATAGCCCGTGGGATCAGCGAAGATGTGGGTGAAGCGGTTCTCGATGGTCGGCGCCGGCGGAACCGTGGGCATGAGGTAGGCCCGGAGCAGGGTCTGCAACCGGGCCGACACGTCACCGGCTGCGTATTCGGCCGCGTGCATGTGCAGCGCGAAGTCTAGGCGCGCCAGAGCCAGCTGCCGCATGGTGGCGGAGGCGCTGCGGAAATTCCGCGCGGCGATCATCCGCTGGAAGAGCGCCTCCGGGATGGCCGCACCCGTCGCGTGGTGCCGGGCAAAGAGATCGAGCGCCGCGCGTTCCCAGCACCAGTTCTCCATGATCTGGGAGGGCAGCTCGACGAAATCCCAGGCGACGTTGACGCCGTTGAGCGACTTGATCTCCACCTCCCCCAGCAGGTGGTGCAGCAGGTGCCCGAATTCGTGGAAGACCGTCTCCACCTCGCGGTGCGTGAGCAGAGCGGGTTGCCCGCCGTGGGCCGGAGTCAGGTTGCCGCACATCAGCCCGAGGTGCGGGGCGCGCGGGCCGCCCGTGATCAGGTAGTTCATCCAGGCGCCGCCGCGTTTGGATTCGCGCGGGTGCCAGTCGGTGTAGAAGGAGCCCAGGTGGCGGCCGGCCCGGTCATGCACGTCGTAAAATTTCACCCCGACATGCCAGACTTCGACCGCGCCGGCCGGGCGCTCGGTCACACGGAGGCCGAACACCCGGCCGGTGATCTCAAACAGGCCCTCCAGCACACCCGGCAGCGGAAAATACGGCCGGAGCTGCTCCTCGTCGAAATCGTAGCGCGTCCGCCGCAGGCGCTCGGCCCAGTAGGCGGTTTCCCACGGCGCCAGCGGGGCCGGAGTGGACTTGGTCTGCTCCGCCTTGAAGGCCACCAGCTCGGCGCACTCCCGCGTGAAGGCGGCCGTCACCCGGTTGTGCAGGTCCTCGATGAAGGCCAGCGCCGTCGCGCCGCTTTTCGCCATGCGGCGTTGCAGCACCAGGTCGGCGAAATGCGACTGGCCGAGCAACGCGGCCTTCTCCTGACGCAGGGCGAGGATGCGTTTGACCAGTTCGCGATTGTCCTGCGCGCCCTCGCAGCCGACGGCAGCCGAGGCGGACCAGACCTGTCGGCGCAGTTCCGCATCCTCGGCATAGAGCATGACCGGCTCCAGCGAAGGTCCGTGCAGCGTGAAGCGCCAGACGGGTGCCGCCTCCGTCCCCTGCCCCTTCTTGAGCGCGTTCTGCCGCGCGGACTCACGGGCGTGCGGCGGCAGGCCGGACAGCCGGGCCGGGTCGGCAACGAGCAGTTCCCAAGCATTGGTCGCATCGAGGACGTTCTCGGAATATTTCTGCGTGAGCTGGGCAAGTTCGCTCTGCACCGCCTCCAGGCGCGTCTTCTGCTCGCCCGGCAGATCAGCGCCCTGCTGGCGGAAGTCGGCCATGGTCTCATCCACGAAGCGCCGGTGTTCGCCCTGCAGGGAGGCAACCGAGGGGTGGGCGGCCGCGGCCTTGAGACGCAGCCATATCCCGGCGTTGAGCGGAATCTTGGCGAAAAAGGCAGAGACCTTCGGCAACACGGCATTGTGCGCGGCGCGCAGCGGTGCCGCGTCGGCCACGGAGGTGAGGTGGGTGACCTTGGCCCAGGCTTCGTTCAACAGTTCGGTGGCCTGTTCCAGCGCAAGAAAGGTGTTCCGGTAATCGGCGGCCGCGATCGGCAGGGCGGCGAGGCGGGCCAGCGCGGCCTCGGCGTCGGCCAAGGCGGCCTCGATCGCCGGCTCCACCCGCTCGGCGGTGAGCTGCGACCAGGGAATCTGAAACGAGCGATCGAGAAAGGGATTGTCCATCGGCGCGTAATGACCGCGCCGGGCCAAGGGCTGTCAAACGAATTGACCGCTCTTACCAGCGATAGGCCCCTCCGACGGAGAACTGCCGGGGGGCAGCCGGCACGGCTGGCACTTCCTGAAAATCATCGCCCCACAGATTCTCGACCTGCGCGGAAAACTCGAGGCCCCGTGCTCCGGGCGGCAGGTAATATGCGCCCACGGACGACAGCACGGCGCGGTCCCCGCCCACGGCCCGCAGAAAGTTCGCTTCCTGG
>DAORVZ010000274.1:0-3862 GCA_035434005.1 Lacunisphaera sp. | reverse complement strand
GGCTCCACGTTCTCGACCGTGACTTTGGGGAAAAGGGCGGTGTGGTCGAAGGTGATGAAGTAGGCCGGTGGGCTGTAGAGGAAGGTGGCGGTCTCGTCCCGGTCGTAGAATTCATTCTGGTAGCTTCCGGCCCGGAACTCGAGAGAGGAGTCGGAGCTGAGCTTGCCCTCCACCTTGAATAGGAGGCCACGGGTCTCCTGCTGGAAACGGTCATAGCTGTAGACGGAGCGGTTGCGGCCGACCTTGAGCCGGCCGACGCTCTCGCTCGGCCGGGTCGGGGCGGTGAACTGCTCGAGGAAGAATTGGTTGAGGTTCTGATCCTCGATCTGCTTGTAGGCGAAGCCCAGCAAGGACATCGACCAGTCGCCGGACAGCTTGTATTCGAACTTGGCCGAGCCGCCCTGGGTTTGGGAATATTTGGTGTAGTCCATCGGGCGGTAGAGCGTCGGAAACGGCTGCCTGCCGTCCCAGTTCGAGAGGTTGGCCGCCGCCGTCGTGCCGGTGGGGGTGTAGTAGATCCGCCCGTTGGGATTGGTCTTGGTGTAGCTGTAATCGCGCTGGCGATAGATGCCGCTCAGCACCACGCCGAAGCGGCCGTCGCGGCCGAAGCGATTCACATAGAGGGCCGACAGGCCCCCGGAGACGGGCCGGTTCTGGTAGTGGCCGCCGCGGCTGTTGAAGACGGGGATGTATTTGCCCTCGCCAGTCTCGGCGGTGAGCTGCAGCCTGATGTTGGCGGTGCGCCGGTCCTTGAGCGCGCTGTAGGGCTCGATGTTGGTGACCCCGCCGATGGCGCCGGCATCTAGGTCGGCGGTGAAGGTCTTGTAGACCCGGGTCGTGCGCGAGATCTGCGTGGGGATCAGGTTCAGGTCCACGCGGCGCAGGCCATCGCCGTCGTTGGCGGTGGAGAACATCGTCATGCCGTCGAAAGAGGTGTAACTCAGGTCGGCCGGGATGCCGCGCACGGAGACATAGGACGCCTCCTGCTCGCCATAGAGCGTCTGCATAGAGCTCACACCTGGCAGCCGGATCAGCGCATCGGCCAGGTTTTCATCGGCCAGGTTGCCCAGCTCGTCCATCGTTAGGGTATCCACGATACCCACCGCCACGCGGCGATTCTCCACCTCCTCCTGGCTGCGCAACGCCGTCCCGGTGACCTGCAGCGTCTCCAGCTGCACCACCTCGCCGCGATCGTTGGCATAGGCCGGCGCCGGTGCATCGGGCGCGACAGTTTGCGCGTAGCCGGAAACGAGGCCGAAGAGAAAAATGGCGGCTCCGGCGAGCCATCGAAGTGAGACGGATTTGTTCATCGTATTCATGGCAGGGGCAGGACGCAGGGACGTCAGAACGGTTGGGTTGTAGTCGAGGGTGGCATGAGACTGAATATCTATTCAGTATCTTGATACACACCCCATTAAACCCATCAAGCGGTGTCAAGTGTCTTTCCATTCCTTACCACCATGCCACCGGATTGCGGCACTTCGAACCGGCATTTCTAGACTAAATCTACACCAGCCATCCGCCGCCGGCCATGCGACGCAATCCTTCGTTCTCGTTGCTTGACATCAAAAGCCCTCAAATCGTAACACTGTATAATTCGTATGCTGTATATTTATTCATTTTCGCCTCGCCTGACCGCGCATCGGCCCGCTGCCGATGCGACGGCCTGTCCCGAAAGGGAAATCCCAAACTGCCTGAATCTCTGCTGGCGACTGATCCTGCCCATCCTTGTCGGCGCACCGGTAGCCAGCCACGCCTCCGGATGGAATCTCTCCGACCACGTCCCCGCAGAGCAGATCATTATTCAGGGCCATCGAGGCGGCGGCCTCGCCGAGGAAAATACCGCGGAGGGCTATCAACTGGCTTGGGACATGGGCCTTTATCAGGAATCCGGTCTGCTGCTGACAAGCGATGGAGCGATCGTGCCATTTCCCGACGCCGACTTCAGCCGCCTAGTCAAAGGTGCGCCGCCTGAACTTATAAAAAAGGGCGTCAAGGATCTGACCTGTGCCTATCTCGCCAAACTCGACGTCGGATCCGGGCAGGGCGAACAGTTCAAAGAACGCCATGTAGTGCCCATTTCCGCCGTTTTCGAACCGATGAGGGGTCGGCCCAACCGGCATCTCTATATGGACGTCAAGGACATCGAATTCCAGAAATTCGCCGGTGTCACCCAGCTGCAGATCCACGTCTATCCTATGGTCACAGACGACACCTGGGTGCCGCCCGCTGATGAAAGCTCGGCCGACAATCCGTTCCACCTGCCCAACACCGTTCTGCACCAGGTCGGCCAAGAATTGCGCGTCCACGACGTAATTTTTCAAGCCTTTCCCTGCACCCCGGTGCCTCAGGTTTACGGGCAATTACTTGATCTCGGCGTGATATCCTTTGCCACCGATCACCCCGATATCGCCCTGCGGGAGATCAATGCTTATTATGCCGCCCTCCGCACCGCTGCCTCCTGAATTTCTCTTCCGGGCCCTGCCTGGCATATTTTCCAACCACCCGAACCTATCACCATGAACAGCCACGCGGCCTCACCGCTCTCGCACCCGCACACCACCGGTTCTGCTTGCCTCCCGGGCATCCCTCCTGCGCGCCTGACGCTGGCCGAGGCGCTCGCTTCCGCGACGGAAACAAAGGAGCTTTGCATGGGCGCCGGCGTCATCCGGCGGACGTCCAGCGTTTTTCGCACCCAATTCCCGGGCCACACCGCATGGGTGGTGGCCGATCCTACGACCTTCCGCCTCGCAGGTGAATCCATCCACCGCCAGCTCACCGAGGCGAAACTCACCTCCCTGCCTCCCTTTGTCCTAGAGGATCCGGACTTGTTCGCCGAACACCGCTTCGTCGAGAAAATCGAGGCCGCGCTCCGCCAGCACCAGGCCATTCCGATTGCAGTCGGCTCCGGCACAATCAACGATCTCGTGAAACTAGCGGCCCACCGCGCGGACCGGCCCTACCTCTGTGTTGCCACCGCTGCGTCGATGGACGGCTACACCGCCTTTGGCGCCTCGATCACCTATCGCGGGGCGAAACAGACCTTTAACTGCCCCGCTCCGCGCGCGGTAATTGCCGACACCGACCTGATCCGACTCGCCCCGGCCGAGATGACGGCCTCGGGATATGCCGACCTTCAGGCTAAGATCACCGCCGGCGCCGACTGGCTGCTCGCGAATGCCCTCGGCATCGAGCCGATCGATTTGCGGGCGTGGAGCATTGTCCAGGGAGGCCTGCGCGATGCCCTCGCCCGCCCTGCGGAAGCCCGCGCCGGCGACGCTGCTGCCATATCCGCCCTGACCGAGGGCCTGATGCTCGGCGGATTTGCCATGCAATGGTCGAAAACCAGTCGACCGGCTTCGGGCGCCGAGCATCAATTCAGCCACTTGTGGGACATGGAACACCATGTCCACGACGGCGCGAGTCCTTCCCACGGCTTCAAAGTCGGGCTCGCGACGCTGGCCATCGCTTCGCTCTACGAAGTGCTGCTCGAGATGCCCCTAGAAAAGCTCGATGTGGCAGGTTGCTCCGCGCACTGGCCCGACCGGTCCACGATAGAGGCAAGTGTGCGCACCCAGTTTGCCGGCGAGGACTTTGTTGAAACCGCCATCGCGGAAACCGCCGCCAAGCACCCATCGGCCGCCGAACTGCAGGAGCAGCTGACCCGGCTGAAAAGCGTCTGGCCCGACCTGCGCCCCCGCCTCCGCGCCCAGTTGGCCCCCATGACGGAACTCAAGCGCCGACTCGACCTCGTAGGCGCACCCACCGAACCCGAAGCCATCGGTCTCACGCGCTCCGCGCTGCGCCGCGCCTTCCATCGCGCCTATTTCATCCGCCGCCGGTTCACCGTGCTTGCCCTCGC
>DAORVZ010000273.1:0-3869 GCA_035434005.1 Lacunisphaera sp. | reverse complement strand
CACTCCACGATGGCGGCCTGCTTCTCCGGCTCGGAGTAGCAATACCGGGTGATCTTCTTGTTGCGGACGCGGAAGAGCGGCGTCTGCAAAATGAAGAGGTGGTTGTTGCGGATGACGTCGGGGAAGAACTGGAGGAAGAACGAGAGCAGCAGCAGGCGGATGTGCATGCCGTCGACGTCGGCGTCGGTGGCGATGACGATCCGGTTGTAGCGGAGGCCGTCGAGGCCGTCCTCGATGTTGAGCGCGGCCTGGAGGAGGTGGAACTCCTCGTTCTCGTAGATGACCTTCTTGGTGAGGCCGTAGGTGTTGAGCGGCTTGCCCTTGAGGGCGAAGACGGCCTGCGTCTGGACGTCGCGCGTGGCGGTGAGGGAGCCGGCGGCGGAGTCGCCCTCGACGATGAAGAGGGTGCTTTCCTCGGCGCGCGGGTTGCGGTCGCCGAGGTGGAGGCGGCAGTCGCGGAGCTTCTTGTTGTGGAGGGAGGCCTTCTTGGCGCGCTCGCGGGCGATGTTGCGGATGCCGGCGAGTTCCTTCCGCTCGTGCTCGTTCTCCTCGATCTTGCGCTTGATGACCTCGGCGGCCTCGCGGTTCTTGTGCAGCCACGTGTCGAGGGACTGCTGCATGAACTTGCCGATGAATTCCTTGATGGACGGACCCTTGGGTCCCATGTCAGCCGAGCCGAGCTTGGTCTTGGTCTGCGATTCAAAGACGGGCTCCTGCACGCGGACGGCGATGGCGGCGTCGATGGACTGGCGCACGTCGGCGGCCTCGTAGTCCTTCTTGAAATGGTTGCGGATGGTCTCGACGAGCGCCTCGCGGAAGGCGGCGAGGTGGGTGCCGCCCATGGTGGTGTGCTGGCCGTTGACGAAGGACCAGTATTCCTCGCCGTAGTGCTTGCCGTGGGTGACGGCGATCTCGATGTCCTCGCCCTCGAGGTGGATGATCGGGTAGAGCGGCTCGCCGGAGAGTTCCTTGGTGAGGAGATCCTTGAGGCCGTTCTCGGATTTGAAGGGCTTGCCGTTGAGCGTGAGGGTGAGGCCGCGGTTGAGGAAGGCGTAGTTCCAGAGCATGTCCTCGATGAACTCGGTGCGGAACTTGAAGTCGGAGCCGAAGAGCTTCGCGTCGGGCGTGAACTCGATGATGGTGCCGGTGCGCTCGTCGGTCTTGGTGACGCGCGACTGGGACTTCAGCTTGCCCTGCTCGAACTCGACGGTCTTGGTCTCGCCCTCGCGGACGGCCTGGGCGCGGTAGGTGAGGGAGAGGGCGTTGACGGCTTTCTGGCCGACGCCGTTGAGGCCGACGGCCTTCTGGAAAGTCTCGGAGTCGTATTTGGCGCCGGTGTTGATGATGGAGACGCAGTCCACCAGCTTGCCGAGCGGGATGCCGCGGCCGTAGTCGCGGACCTTGACGGAGCGGTCGGTGAGCTCGACCTCGATCTTGCGGCCGCCGCCCATCATGAATTCGTCGATGGAGTTATCGATGGTCTCCTTGAGGAGGACGTAGATGCCATCCTCGGCGTGGGCGCCGTTGCCGAGGCGGCCGATATACATGCCCGGCCGGAGGCGGATGTGCTCGAGGGAGCTGAGGGTCTTGATGCTGGCTTCAGTATAATTCGATGCCATGGGTGTTGGCGGAAAAGAGAGGGTTGACCGCGCGGGCTGGCAAGCGAGGACTTGCGGCGCGGGTGGGAACCGCGCAAGGTTCGGGCAATCCCCTTATAACCATGATGAACTTCTTGAAACTGGCCGCGCTCGGTGTGGTGGTGCTCCTGATCGGGGCCTATTTTGTCGTAGCCTACGCGCTCGGCTCGGTCGTGAAGGCCGGGGTGAACAGCTTCGGGCCGCGGCTCACGCAGACCAAGGTGGTGTTGGCCGGTGCCAGTCTCTCGCCGCTCACGGGCTCGGGCACGCTCAGCGGCCTAGCGGTCGGCAATCCCAAGGGCTGGAGCGAGGGCAACGCCTTCGCCCTCGGCAAGGTTCACATCGACGTGGATCCGCTCTCCATCTTCGGCGACCATGTCGTCATCAACGAGCTCATCATCGACCAGCCGGAGTTCGCCTATGAGACGAAGATCGTCACCAGCAACATCAAGGACCTGCTGAAGAACATCGAGCAGTTCACCGGCGCCGGCGGCCAAACGGCCAAGACGAAGGACGGCAAGCCCATCAAGTTTGTGGTGAAAAAATTCCGCATGACCAATGCCAGGGCCACGCTCGGGGCGGCCGGCGCGGCGCTGCCGGTGCCGCTGCCGCCCATCAGTCTGGATGATCTCGGCGTGGCCGAGGGCGGCATCACCGCCGACCAACTGGCCGGCGCACTCATGAAAAATGTGCTCGGCAGCATCGTCAGTGGCACGGCCAACGCCCTCGGTCAGCTCGGCTCCACCGCCGGGGCCAACTCGCTCGAAAAGACCAAGGACGCGGCCAAGAAGGCCGGCGAGAGCCTCAAGAAGCTGTTTGGTGACGGAAAGCCGTGAAAATCCGTGGCGGGCGCTATCCCGGACTTGTCACATCCGCCGATGCTTCCACTGTCACGGGTTCATGAATCGCACTACTTCCTCGGTTTCTCTCCTCCTCGTCCTCGGGGCCCTCACTTTTTCCGGCTGCGGCAAGCCATCGACCTCCAGCCAATCTGCGCCGGCGGCCGCAGTTCCGGCCGTCGTCACCCTCGACTCGGTGGACCAGAAGGTGAGTTACGGTATCGGCTACAACATGGGTGTCGGCCTCGCCCGCGATGGTGCGCTCACGGTGGATCAGGCGGCTCTCATCGCGGGTCTCGCCGACGGTTTGGCCAAGGCCAAGACCCGGGTGCCGGAGCCAGAGCTCGAGACGGCCTTCATGGCGTTGCAGCAAAAGATGGCCGCCGCCGCAGCAGCAGCCGGTGAGAAGCAGCTGGCCCTCGGCAACGACTATCTGGCCAAGAACAAAGCGAAGCCCGGCGTGACGGTCACCGCCTCCGGCCTGCAATATGAGGTGATCAAGGGTGGGAGCGGCCCGAAGCCGGCGGCGACCAGCACCGTCAAGGTGCATTACCACGGCACGTTGATCGACGGAAAGGTCTTCGACAGCTCCGTCGAGCGCAAGGAGCCCATCGAATTTGCTTTGAACCAGGTGATTGCGGGCTGGACCGAAGGGTTGCAATTGATGTCGGTCGGCGACAAGTGGCGGCTGACCATCCCGCCGGCCATCGGCTACGGCGTGCGCGGCAAGGGTGATATCCCGCCGAATGCCGTGCTGATCTTCGAGGTCGAACTGTTGGAGATCAAGTAAACGGGCGGGATTGCGCGGAAGGCGAATGACGATGGGGGGCGCACCGCAAGCGTTGGCAGGTCTGCGATTGCAGGACTGCTGGCGCGCTGAGTAGATTGCGCGGATGAAGCTACCCCGTTGGCCACTCCTCTGCTTGTTCCCGCTTGCCGGTTTTGCCGCCGAGACACGGCCGCAGGACCTGTTCTGGAAAAATCTGTCGGCGCTGTGCGGCACGGCCTTCGAGGGGCGCGTGGTCGAGGGCACGGCGCCGTCCGACGCGGCCTTCAGGGAGCAGCGCCTCGTGATGCACGTGCGTGCCTGCGGTGAAAATGAGATCCGCATCCCGTTTTTCGTCGGCGAAAACCGCTCGCGCACCTGGGTCATCACCCGCACGGCCACGGGCCTGCGGCTCAAGCACGATCACCGGCACGAAGACGGCACTGAGGATAAGGTCACCCAATACGGCGGCGACACGGCGGCGGCCGGCACGGCCCAGCGGCAGGATTTTCCGGCGGACCCCTTCACGGCGGCGCTGATCCCCGCCGCGGCGACCAACATCTGGACGCTGATGATTGAGCCCGGGAAAACGTTTGGCTACGGCCTGCGGCGCGAGGCCGAGGGCCG
>DAORVZ010000272.1:0-3875 GCA_035434005.1 Lacunisphaera sp. | reverse complement strand
CGGCGTCGATCGGGAAGAAGCCCATGGTCGCGCCGTATTCCGGCGCCATGTTGCCAATGGTCGCGCGATCCACGACCGGCAGCGCGGCGGCGCCGGGGCCGAAAAACTCGACGAACTTGCCGACGACCTTGGCCTTGCGCATCAGCTGCGTGACGGTCAGCGCGAGGTCGGTGGCGGTCACGCCCTCGCGGAGCGCACCGGTCAGGTGCACGCCGACGACGTCTGGCGTGAGGAAATAGACGGGCTGGCCGAGCATGCCTGCCTCGGCCTCGATGCCGCCCACGCCCCAGCCCACGATGCCGATGCCGTTGATCATCGTCGTGTGGGAGTCGGTGCCGACAAGGGTGTCGGGATAGTAGACATCACCCTGATTGAGGACGCCCTTGGCGAGATACTCGAGGTTGACCTGATGGACGATGCCGATGCCCGGAGGGACGACCTTGAAGGTGTCGAAGGCTTGCATGCCCCACTTGAGGAACTGGTAGCGTTCGCGGTTGCGCTTGAATTCGAGATCAAGGTTCTGCGCGAGGGCGGCAGCGCTGCCGGCGAAATCCACCTGCACGGAATGGTCGACAACGAGGTCAACCGGCACGAGCGGCTCGATGATCTTCGGGTTCTTGCCGAGCTTGGACACGGACGAGCGCATGGCGGCGAGGTCGACCAGCAGCGGCACGCCGGTGAAGTCCTGCAGCACGATGCGGGCGACCACGAAGGGGATCTCCGCGGTGCGGGCCTCAGTGGGCTTCCAGTTGGCGAGTTCCTTGATGTTGGCCTCGAGCACGCGCTTGCCGTCGCAGTTGCGCAGCACGGCCTCGAGCACGAGGCGGATGCTCACCGGCAGGCGGGCGACGCCCGGGAACTGCTTGGTCAGCTCGGGCAGCGAGTAGAATTTCTTGCCGCCCTCGAAGGTCTGGAGGGTGTTGAAGGGATTCGGGAGATTGCTCATGGGAGATTGGAGTTGGCGGCAGAGGCGTGGCTTGACCACGCCCGGGCGCGCAGAAGGCGCGCCCCTACGGAATTATTTGGCCAGCGCGGCCTTAACGGCGTTGAAGTTCGGCAGGTCCTTCGGCGTCGACGTCTGCTCGACGTATTTGACGACGCCGTCCGTGCCGATGACGAACGCGGCGCGGGCGGAGGTGTCACCGACGCCGGCGAGATTCGGAAACACGACGTCATAGGCCTTGGTGACCGTCTTGTTCAGGTCGGAGAGCAGCGTGACGCCGATCTTGTGCTCCTTGGCCCAGGCCTCGTGCGCGAACGGGCTGTCCACGCTGATGCCATAGACCTCGGCCCCGAGGCCCGCGTAAGCACCGAGGCCGCTCGAGATGTCGCAGAGTTCCTGCGTGCATACGCCGGTGTAGGCCAGCGGGAAAAAGAGCAGGACGGTCTGCTTCTTGCCGAAATTGTCGCTCAGCTTGACGTCCTTGAGGCCGTCAGCGGTCTTTGTCTTGAGGGTGAAATCAGGGGCTTTGGAGCCAACGGCGATGGGCATGAAAGGAAGGTGTTGAAGGCTGGAGAGAAGGCGACGGGATCCCGTCGCGTGAACCTGATAACTAGAACCGTCGTCATGGATGCGGCAACCCATTTCAGGCAGGTATCTCCCTGCTTACTAATATCGCTACGGGTGCCATAAGTTCACCTGTCGGCTCGGTGCTGACCCCGCCACTCGCCTGATGTCACCGCCAGCGGCGAATCTGCATTCCCCCCTTGCCTACCCCGTGGCCCCGCTCAATAACGGCGGCCTCATGTCCGATATCCTGGCAGAACTGGAATGGCGCGGCCTCTACGCCGATTGCACCGACCGCGAGGCGCTGGCCAAACGCCTCGCCGAGGGGCCGACCACGCTCTATTGCGGCTTCGATCCCACCGCCGATTCGCTCCATGTCGGCAACCTCGTGCCGCTCCTTGCCCTGCGCCGATTCCAGCAGCATGGCCACCTGCCCATCGTGCTCGCCGGCGGAGCCACCGGCATGGTCGGCGACCCTTCCGGCAAATCCGACGAGCGCAACCTCCAGACCCCCGCCCAGGTCCAGCACAACATCGACAGCATCAAGCCCCAGCTCGCCCGCTTCCTCGATTTCACCGGCGCGAAGAACCCCGCCCGCCTCGTCAATAACTACGACTGGACCGGCACCGTAACCTTCCTCGAGTTCCTCCGCGACACCGGCAAGCACATCACGGTGAATTCCATGATCGCGAAGGACTCCGTCCGCTCGCGCATGGAGGATCGCAGCACCGGCATCAGCTTCACCGAGTTCAGCTACATGCTGCTCCAGGGCCACGATTTCTGCCACCTGCGGAAGACCTTCGGCTGCGAGCTACAGGTCGGTGCCACCGACCAGTGGGGCAACATCACCGTCGGCACCGAGCTCACCCGCAAGAAACTCGGCGTCGCCGTCTGGGGTCTCGTTTTCCCGCTGTTGACGAAGGCCGACGGCACCAAATACGGCAAGACCGCCGCCGGCACCGTCTGGCTCGACCCGAAGAAGACCAGCCCCTACCGCTTCTACCAGTTTTTCGTGAACACCGACGACGCCGACGTCGTCAAGCTGCTCAAGACGCTCACCTTCCTTAGCCGCGACGAGATCGCCGCCCTCGAAACCGAACTGAAGGCCAACCCGGGCGCCCGCGCCGCGCAGAAGGCCCTCGCCAAGGAGATGACCGTGCTGGTCCACGGTCCCGACGCCCTCGCCGCCGCGCTCAAGGCCAGCGAGATCCTCTTCGGCGGTTCGCTCGACGGCATCACCGAGGAGATCTTCAACGACGTCGCCGGGGAGGTCCCGACCAAGAGTATCGAGAAGCTAAAACTCGACGGTGCCGGCTCACCCATCGCCGACCTGATTGTTCATTCCGGTTTGGAAAGCTCCAAGGGGGCGGCTCGCAAAGCCCTGGAGGCCGGCGGGATCTACTTGAACAATGTCCGCGTCCCCGACCACACCAAGCTGGTTACCACAGCGGACCTGCTCTTCGGCAGGTATCTCCTGCTTCGCAAAGGCAAAAAGAGTTACGCGGTGCTCCAAGCTGTCTAGAAATTCTTTGCCGTCCTGACCCAATAGGCCTCGTCCATCTGCGGACAGAAACTATTCAGCTCCTGCTTCAGCACAGCCAGCTTGGCGGCCAGGAAGGAGTCCTTCTGCAAGAGCAGGCGCACCGTGAGGTTGTTCGTCATGATTGCGGCGAAGAGCTCCGCTCGGTCCTCTGACACGGCCTTCATGGCATAGTTGGAAACGAAGCCCGCCGCGGGATGCGACGCCCAGTTCGACACAGGCGCGCCACTGGCGGTGGAGCCGTAGGTCGTTTCCGGCGCATTGGCGGCCGCCCACTCAGGATTGTCCTCAATGTCCTGATCCACGTGCATCGCATAGTCGAGGAAGTGAAAGAACTCGTGGTGCAGCGTCCGGCGGCGGTGCGCCTCGTCGCCAATCTCCGTCGAGGAGTCCATGTAAATGGTGGCGTTCTTCTCCAGGGCCACCCCGGCGATGCGCGTGCCATTGGACTTGAGATCCCGGCAAAAGGCGATCCGCTTCACGCCCGAAGCCCGGATCAACGCCGGCGGATATTTGGCAAACTCCTTGCGCAGGAAATAGAGCGCCATTTCCACATTCCTCGCGCCGGCATTCCGGGCGTCGATCGCCCCCTCGGATTCAGCCACCGGGTAGACCTCGGCATCGGCCACCAGCTCGATGCCGTAATCTTTGGCATATTGCGCCTTGAGCTGATCAAACAACGTATTGCCGGGGGCGGCGCCGGCCGCCACCGCGAGCAGGAAGAAAACCGTCACACGAATGAAATTCATGGCGCGGATTGGTAGCGGGCGCCCTGCCTGAGTCGAACAAAACCTGCGCACCGTTCCGACACAGCCCAGCCTCATTTCC
>DAORVZ010000271.1:0-3881 GCA_035434005.1 Lacunisphaera sp. | reverse complement strand
CGGAGGTTTTCGGATCGCGGCCCATGCGGGCGGTGCCCATTTCGTGGAGGGCGCGGCCGAAGTTATAACTGTTGTCCGATTTACGGACTTTCTTCACGCCGGCGGCCTCGAGCATCTCGGCGGCGTCGTTCATCATGTCGGCGCGCATCTTGATTTCGTTTTCCTTGATCTCGCAGTCCATCGCGAGCACGGGCAGGCCCCACTTGTCCTTGGTGGTGTGATCGAGGGTGATACGGTTGTCGTGATAGGGGAGGATTTCGCCGAAGCCGGTCATGCCGATGGACCAGGGACCGGGCTCGCTGAGAGCCTGCTTGAGATCCGCGCCGATGCCGAGCTCGGCGATCTCGCGTGACCAACCCGCGCGGCTGGCACTGCCCTGGTAGCCGAAGCCGCGGAGGTAGCCTCGTTGGTCGGCGCCGACGTTGCGGAAACGGGGGATGTAGAACCCGTTCGGCCGGCGGCCGAAGGTGGTGCGGTCAAGGTAGCCTTCCACGGCGCCGCTGGCGCCGACGCGGAAGTGGTGGTCCATGGCGTTGTGGCCGAGCTCGCCGCCGCTGCTGCCGAGACCGTCGGGCCAGATCTCCGTGGCGGAGTTCATCAGCAGCCACGTGGAGTTGAAGGCCGACGCGCAGACGAAGACGATCTTGGCGCCGAACTCGTAGGTCTGGCGGGTCTCGGCATCGAGCACCTCCACGCCGCGGGCGCGCCGGGTGTCCTTGTCGTAGAGGATCCGGGTGGCGATGGAGAAGGGGCGGAGGGTCAGGTTGCCGGTCTTAACGGCCGCAGGCAGGGTGGACGCCTGAGTGCTGAAATACCCGCCGAAGGGGCAGCCGAGCCAGCACTTGTTGCGATACTGGCAGTTGACGCGTTCCTGGATGGGCTGCGTGAGGTTGGCGACGCGGCCGATGATGAGGCGGCGGGTGTCATGGAAGGCGGTCTTGATGCGCGCGGCGACGGCTTTCTCGACGACGTTCAGCTCCATCGGAGGCAGGAACTGGCCGTCGGGGAGCTGGGGCAGGTTCTCGATCGAGCCGCTGATGCCAGCGAAACGTTCGACGTGGTCATACCACGGCGCGAGGTCGGCGTAGCGGATCGGCCAGTCGACGGCGATGCCCTCCTTGGCGTTGGCCTCAAAATCCAGGTCGCCGTGGCGATAGCTTTGACGGCCCCACATGAGGGATCGGCCGCCGACATGGTAGCCGCGGAACCAGTCGAAGGGTTTCTTCTCGACGTAGGGATGTTCCTGCTCGTCACACCAGAAGTCGCGGTTCACCTCATTGAGGATATAGTCGCGGCGCTGCACGGGGTGCGCGGCCAAGTCGGCGAGGGTATTGCGGCCACGATGGGGCGTCTCCCACGGCCCCTTGAGGGCGTTCACATAGCCTTTGATGTGCTCGATGTTCCGGCCGCGCTCGAGGAGGAGAACCTTGAGGCCCTTTTCCGTGAGTTCCTTGGCGGCCCAGCCGCCACTGATGCCGGAGCCGACGACGATCGCATCAAATGATGAGTTTAAGGCCATGCGGAGATGGTGGTTCAGGGGGCGGCATCGCGGGGCGCGCCGAGATCCGCCGGCGGCTTGAAGCCCACGAGCAGGATGCTCGCGGCGACGATGGCCAGGATGGCGGGCGCGAGCATGAGGTGCTGGTAGTTGACGACCCCGTCGTGCGTCAGTTTCGCCTGCAGCGGGATAAAGATCCACTTGGCCGCGAGATCGCCGAGGCCCAGCACCAGGAGGTTGAACAGGCCTTGGGCGCTCGTGCGCACGTCGTTCGGGAAAGCGAGATCGATGAAGATGTAGAGCGTGGCGAAGAAGAAGGCGTAACAGATGCCGTGGAGCAGTTGCACGACGATCACCGCAGCCACGTGTTCGCTGGCGAAGGCAAAGACCAGGAACCGGGCGGCGTGTCCGAGGATGCCGAGGGTCATGGTCCAGCGCCAGCCGAGGCGCTTGAGGAAGAAGCCCAGGCCGGCCATGGTCACGATCTCCATCACTTGCCCGATGCTCATGATCGGCATGATGTTCTCAGCCTTGACGCCGATTTGCCCGAGGAAGCCGCCTGTGAGGAGGAAGTAGCCGTTGTGCACCGTCGAATCAATGAACGTGACGATGAACAGCACGAGCAGGTAGGGCTTGGCCAGGAGCACGCGCAGGGCCTCCCGCCAAGCCAGTTTCTCGGCTCCGCCGCCTGCGGGCTTCGGCGGGGTGTGGGGCAGTGTCAGGCTGAACGCCGCCAGCACCAGCGAGGCGCCGCCAGCCACCCAGAAGATATAGCCGAGCGCGTGCTGGAGTTCGGCGCCGGTCACGCCCTTGAGCACGAAATACAGGGGCCATGAGGCGAAGATCCAGCCGATGGTGCCGCCCATGCGCACGCGGCCAAATTCCGCCTGGGCATCCTTCAGGTGCGAGAATACGAGACTGTTGGCCACGGAGATCGTCGGCACATAGCAGATCGAATGGATCAGCATGAGGAGGAAGAAGACCGTGAAATCCCTCGTGAAGAAGAGCCCGATCATGGCCAGCCCGCCGATGAGATGGCTGCCAGCCATGAAGCGTTCGGCGGCGAATGTGCGATCAACAAACTGGTTGCCGGTGAAAATCGCGAGCACCGAGGCCATGGCGAACGTGCTGCCGATGAGGGCGATTTGGGTGCCGGTGAAACCCAAGCCACCCATGTAGCCCCAGATCAGGGGCAGCCACGCGCCCCAGATGAAAAATTCCAGGAGCATCATCACGAAAAGGCGCGTCGCGACGAAACGAGAGGGTGCGGAGGTAGTCATGGGATGGGAAAGCGACTGGCGGGGGCGAAGAAGCGACTACGCGAAGGCGGCTTCATTCACCACAGAGTTTGGGGGCTTGTCGATGGCAACTTGCCAGCCAGGTGTGTAATATTGCTTTGGCTGTTTCCACCGCGGAGTGAAAAGCCCGCTTGACAGGGGCGCGGGCGTGGACACTTATGCCCCTCCCTTGATGCAGAGTGGAGCAGCCTGGTAGCTCGTCAGGCTCATAACCTGAAGGTCCTTGGTTCAAATCCAAGCTCTGCACCCAATTTCAAAGCCCTCCCGTTGCCGGGAGGGCTTTATTGTTTAGAGAGTTACGGAAGTCGAGAAAGCGGCGCTTGGAGCGATGCAATGCACAGCAATCCTAGGCGTTTCAGTGCACCAATCTCCGTAAAATCTCCGTAGATGGCAGCGCAGTGGGCGCAAAGCCGGCAAACCGACCGCCGTAGCTATGTAGTGATGAAAATACTGCACGTAAGTGACCTTCACTCTAACGCGGTATGGTTCGACTGGCTGATCGCCGAGTCGCCCAACTACGACCTGATTTGCCTAACGGGCGGCATCCTGAATCTAGGCGATCTGAGCTCGGAAATTGATCGAGAGATCGACACCGCACTGACACGCCTCGCGCAAATAAAAACGCCGCTCGCGATGTGCAGTGGAAACCACGACCTACACTTTCTTTCGGGACAGGATCGAGCGCAGTGGATGACCTCCCTGCGTCGGAAAAACGTGTGGATCGATGGAGATACGTTTTGGTTCTGCGACTACCGGTTTCGGTGCATCGGTTGGTGTGACCCTGTCTCACGGGGAATAGGGGAGGACTTTTGGTTGATGCATGCGCCGCCATTCGGGGTCAGGATCTCCATGGTCGACGAGCGGTATTTCGCGCGGAGATGTAGATGCCCGTGATGTTTGCCTAGCGGGGGATGGCCCGCGTTTCACCCTAGGCGGGAATGTCCACCGTGCGCTCAGTTTTTGGGGCATTTTGCACGAAACGGTGAGCATCAATCCGGGGCGAGGCGACAACCCAGAAATCCCCAACCACATCGTCCTCGATCTCAAAACGCACACGATGACACATCATCAAGGGACGTTGTCAG
>DAORVZ010000270.1:0-3889 GCA_035434005.1 Lacunisphaera sp. | reverse complement strand
GCCCTCTCGCTCGGGTTGCTCACCTGCGCCGGGCTCTTCATCCGCGGCGCCCTCAAGGCCGGCGGCGCCGACCTCGGCTTCAACGCCGAGAACACCGTGATCGTCGAGGCCGATGCCTCGCTCGGCGGCTACGACGAGACCCGCGGCCTGCAGCTCTACCGCAACTCGGTCGAAAAACTCGCCGCCATCCCCGGTGTGCAAACCGGCAGCATCGCTTCGACCGTGCCCTTCGGTTTTGTCACCCTCGGCCGCCCGGTGCAGCGCGCAGGCCTCCGTCCGGCCAAGGACGCCAAGCCCGCCACCGCCGCCGAGGGCCTGGCCTACGACGCGCGCTACAATTCCATCGGCGCCGATTATTTCCCGACTCTCGGCCTGCGCGTCCTGCGCGGCCGCGCCTTCACCGCCGCCGAATGCGAGCAGCCGGGCGCGCCCAATGTCGCGGTCATCGACGAGGCCCTGGCCAAGCTGCTCTGGCCCGAGGGCGACGCCCTCGGCCAGCGCATCCAATACGCCAATCCCGACGCGGTCCGCGCCCCCGGTGGCGCCGCGGGTGGCGGCGCCGTCACCGCCAGCGAGAGCATCGCCGCCAAGCCGAGCGACACCGAGACGATCGAGATCGTCGGCATCGTGCCCACCATCCGCACCTCCCTCTTTTCGAAGAACAAGGGCAAGGCCATCTACGTGCCGTTTGCCCAAGGCTACCAGAGCACGGTCCAGTTCCACGTGCGTCCGGCCAACCCCGCCCCGGGCTCCGCCGCCGCGCTGCTCGACGCCGTGCGCCGCGAGATCCGCGCGGCCGCCCCCGGCCTGCCGGTGTTCAAGATCCGCACCTTCCGCCAGCATCTGGACGCCTCGGCCGATCTCTGGATCACGCGCATCGGAGCCCTCCTCTTCGCCTTGTTCGGCGGCCTCGCCCTGCTGCTCGCCGTCGTCGGCCTCTACGGCGTCAAGGCCTACTCGGTCACGCGCCGCACCCGCGAGATCGGCATCCGCATGGCCCTCGGTGCCGAGCCGGGCACCGTGCAGCGCATGATCCTCCGCGAGGGCCTCGTCATGACCGTCACCGGCGCCGTCCTCGGCCTTCTGCTCGCCTTCGGCCTCGGCCGCCTCTGCGCCGGGATGCTCTACGACGTCAGCCCGATGGACCCGCTGGCCTTTACCCTCGCCCCCGCCGTGCTGTTCGTCACCGCCATGGTCGCCTGCTGGTTGCCCGCGAGAAAAGCCACCCGCGTCAGCCCGCTCCAGGCCCTGCGCTCGGAATAATTCCAAATCGTTATCGTTCTCTTAATCTTTATCCTTCTCATCTTAGTCCCTCCGGGCCCACTTCGAGAACGATTACGAGAATGAGCAAGAGAACGATCTCCCTGTAACCCCAACCCTCTTCCCCCGGTTGCAAGCAGGACCACTTTCACCCTCACTCTCACCCTCACTTCCTGTTCCTATGCCCCTCAAGGAACTCCGTCTCCCCCCTCGTCCTCACCAGCCTACAGTGGTTTCAGAAATTCTGTAGCCGGGGTCGTTGACCCCGGATGAACGCGGCTGAGAGGCACCGACTCGGACCGGGGTCAGCGACCCCGGCTACATCTCACCTTAAAACACTCTAATCGAGTGGAGCGCGGGCGACCCCGCCCGCGAGCAGTTCGTAAACGCTCCGGGATCTTTACCCGTAGCGGCGTTTATGACCGCCGGTTTGGCCCGATGTCGGCGGTCACAAACCGCCGCTACAGATTTTGTCAGCATCCCACTATCGGGACACCCTCATCCCGTCTTCGCACTACGGGTCGTTTTTAGGCAAGCCGGATTACTCTACTTATAGCTCACAGCCAGCATCTTAAAGCTATCCGCAAGCTTGGCATCGCGCGTGCAATCATGGAGCGATCCCACATGCTCGGCACCGAATATAACTGGCTCATTGACACCTCCACGCTGCCCGACGGCACTCCGCGCGTGCGCCTGGCGAGCACCGGCCTGCTCACCTTGGCCGTCGGCGTGTGCTGTTTTCTCGGTGTCTCGCTGCGCGCGGAGCCCGCGCATCGCGTGCTGATGCAGGAGGCGGCCGCCGCAGCCAAGGCCAACGACACGACGACCGTCATCATCAAACTGGAGAAAGTGCGCGCTCTGCGCCCGGACTACCCGCGCGTGCTGAACAATCTCGCCCGGTTTTATATCCAGGTCGGCCGCCTCGACGACGCGATGCAGCAGCTCCGCGACCTCGCCGCGATGGGCCTGCGCATGAACATCGAGCGCGACGACGCCTACGCGCCGCTCCGCGACCGCCCCGGTTTTGCGGAAATCGTCGCCGCCGTCGCGGCCAACCTCGCGCCCGCCGGCCGCGACGAGACCGCGTGGGCCATCACCGGCATGGACGGCATCATCGAGGGTCTCGCCGTGCATCCTGCCACCCTCGAGTCCTTCTTCAGCGACGTGCATCACCGGTGCATCTGGTATCGCGATGTGAGCGGCGACAGCGCCGTCATGAAAAAGTTCTCCACCGACACCGACGGCCTGCTCGGCGTCTTCGCGCTGAAGATCGACGCCGCCCGCAACACGCTCTGGGCCAGCTCATCCGCCCTGCCCGAGATGCAGGGCTACACCGACGCCGACAAGGGCCGCGCCTTCCTAGCCGCCTACGACCTCGCCACCCGCCGCCTGATCGCCACCTACCCGCTGCCTGCCGACACCGGCGAGCACGTGCTCGGAGACTTCGTCGTCGCCGGAGACGGCACGATCTACGTCAGCGACTCCGCCGCGCCCGTCATCTGGCGGCTGACACCCGGTGCCGCGGCCCTGGAAAAATGGCTCGAGTCCGTCGAGTTCCTCTCGCTGCAGGGTTTGGCCCTCAGCGCTGACGGTCGGCAGATCTACGTCGCCGACTACGCCAACGGCCTGTGGCAGGTCGATCTCGGCACCCGCACCCCGCGCCTGCTCGCCGCCCCCGCGCACACCACGCTGTTCGGCATCGATGGACTCTACGCCGTGCCGGGCGGCCTGATCGCGGTGCAGAACGGCATCAATCCCCAGCGCGTCATCCGGATCGACCTCGCCACCGACGGCACGCCCTCCGCCGTCCGCGTGCTCGGCGCCGGCCACCCGTCCATGAGCGACCTCGCACTCGGCCAGGTGATCGCCGGCCATTTCGACTTCATCGGCAACGCCGGCTGGGAACTCCACGCCAAGCCGGACGCCAAACCCACGCCGCGCAACGTCGTCATCCTCCGCACTCCACTGGAGTGATAATCCTTCTCTTTCTCGTAATCGTTCTCGTTCTCGCCATCTCCTGAAAAATCCGATCACGAGAACGAGTAAGAGAACGAGAACGATTCAGCCACTCTCCCCTTCACCCTCACTTTCGCCTCCCCTCATCCCCACCTCTCCATGATCATCGAATCTTTCCTCCAAGACCTCCGCATCGGCATGCGTGTGCTCATCAAGGAAAAGACCTTCTGCGCCCTCGCCGTCTTCGTGCTCGCCGTCGGTATCGGCGCCGTCACCACCCAATACGCCGTCGTAAACGGCGTGCTCCTCCGCGGTTTCAAGTTCCGCGACGCCGAGCGCCTTGTCGACGTGCAACTGGCCGACCCGGCCAATTTCCAGCCGAACAACTTCAACTCGCGCCTGACCACGGCGGACTTCGCCGATGTGCGCGACCAGCAGAAGTCCTTCTCGGAATTCGTCGGCTACCTCAACGGCTCCACCGTCAACGTCACCTGGCAGGGCCAGCCGGACCGCCTCACGGGCGGCTACATCACCTGGGATTTCTTCCGCTCGCTCGGCGTCGCCCCCGTGCTGGGCCGCGATTTCCTGAAGGAGGAGGACCAGGCCGGCGTGGACAAGGCCGTCATCCTCAGCGACGCGCTCTGGCACCGGAAGTTCAACGCCGACCGCGATG
>DAORVZ010000269.1:0-3905 GCA_035434005.1 Lacunisphaera sp. | reverse complement strand
CGGCACCTCCACCGCCGCCAATACCCTCAGTGGCGCCATCGTCGACAACTCCGGCGTCAATCTCACCGCCCTCGCCAAGACCGGCACCGGCACCTGGGATCTCGGCGGCACCAGCACCTTCACCGGCGGCGTCACCGTCAGCGATGGCACCCTCACCGTCAAATCCGGCGCCTCCCTCGCAGCCGCCAATGACCTTACCCTCAGCGGCGGCACGCTCAACCTCGACCACGCCACCCAGACCGTCGCCTCGCTCGCCGGCTCGGGCGGCACCATCAATTTCGGGACCGGCCACATCCTGACGCTCGCGCAGATCACCGCCACCTCCTACGCCGGCGTCCTCGCCGGTTCCGGTGGCTTCACCCTCAGCGGCAGTGGCGGCAGCCTCACTCTCTCCGGCGGATCCGCCAACACCCATGCCGGCAACACCACCATCAACGAGGGCACCCTCATCCTCGCCAAGACCCCCGGCACCGCCGCCATCGCCGGCGGCACCATCACCGTCGGCAACGGGGCCGGCACCGACATCCTCCGCCTCGGCGCCTCCCACCAGATCGGCAACAGCACCAATCTCACCCTCGCCGGCGGCTCCTTCCAGTTGAACAATTTCTCGGAAACCCTGGCCGCCCTCAAGCTCGACGCCAGCTCCACCATCGATTTCGGCTCCACGGCGTCCGCCCTCGTCTTCGCCGACAGCTCCGCCCAGTCTTGGACCGGCACCCTCACCATCGCCAATTACACCACCGCCTCCGGCAACTCCCTGCGCTTCGGCACCACCGCCTCCGGCCTCACCTCCGGCCAGCTCGCGCAAATCAGCTTCACCGGCTACGGCGCCGGCGTGACGATTGACGGCTCCGGCTACGTCTCCCCCATCCCTGAGCCCGGCACCTATGCGGTCCTCGCCGGCCTCGCCGCTCTCGCGCTGGCGGCTCGCCGTCGCCGCCGATCGTAGTGCGCGGCAACAATGGTCGCGGCCGGATCGGCGGCTTCCGCCCCCCTGCTTGCCCCGCGTGCTAACTTTTCTCACCCGTGGATCTCACCAAGCAAGACACCCCCCGCTTTGATCCCGGCAGCCCTGAATACCGCTGGAAACTCTGGGTTACCATCCTGGTCCCGGGCGGCGCTCCGCGCGTCGTCCTCCTGTGGCGCCACCTCGCCGTCGCCCTCCTGGTGCTCGCCACCGCCGGCTGGCTCGCCACCGCCGGCGCCGCGTGGACATTCATCCGGTTCCGGCACGGCTTCACCGCCAGCTACCTCAACCTCGTCTGGCCGCCGCTCTGGCCCGAACACCGTGAAGCCCTTGGGCACCACTACCTGGCTCGCGGCCGCCGCGCCATCTCGGTGGGGGAATTCACCGATGCGGCAACTTTTCTGGCCGCCGGCGTCGCCCGCGTGCCCGCCGACATCACCGCCCGCCGACAACTGGCGATTATCTACCTGCGCTTCGGGTTGCGGCAAGGCGCGCTGGATGTCCTCGGGGTCGGCCTCCCCCAGGCCCGCGATGATCTCGCCTACCTCAAGCTGACCTTCGGCCTGCTCGACGAATTGCAGGAGGACACCCGCATCCTCGACCTGACCCGCCGCTACCTGCCACCGCAGCCCGACGAAGTCCTCACCCACCAATTTCTCGCCCTCCAGGCGGCCACGGTTCGTTACCATTATGGTGACTACGACGGCGCCGAGCGACTCGTCGCCGACTGGCGCCTCGACCGCAGCCTCGAAGGCCAGTTGCTGCTCGCTCGTTGCGACTGGGAACGCGGCTATCCCGAACTCGCGCAACTCCGCCTCGAGCAACAACGCCCCCGTTTCCCCGGGCGGGACGAGCTGCCGCTGCAACTCATCCGCTTCTACCGCGCCCTCGGGGACACGACCCGGGAGCTCAACGAGGCTCTCGTCCGCCACCTGGCCGACCCCGCCAGCCCCGGACCACGCATCGATCTGCTCTACGCGTGGCAACGGAGCGGCGACCAAGTCCGGAGGCGGCGCGAGACCGAATCCTACCTCACCGATTATCCGGCGGACCCAGCCGCCCTGCTGCTTCTGGCTTGGTTCGCCAGCGACACCGGGGACATCACCTTGGTCCGCCGTCTCCGCGCCTTGGCCGCGGAGCGCCATTATCCGCTCGAGACTTTCGAGCTCGCCCTGGTGCAGGGGCTCGCCCTCGCGGCTGATTACCCCGGCGCCCTAGCCGCGGCCGATGCCGCCCTCGCCGGGCCGGCCGGGAACAATCCGCGTTTCCCCGGCACGCTCGCCGGCTTGCGGGCACTCGCCTGCTTCGGCGCCGGTGATCCGGTCACCGGTGAAACTTTCCTGCAGTCATTCCTGGTCCGCCAGCGCCCGCGCAGCAGCGACAGCATCCTGCTCACCCGCCGCCTGGCGGAGATCGGCGCGCTCCGGCCCGCCCATCGCGTCATCGAGTCCGCCGTGCGGCAGCACCCGCTCGATCAGGCCGCTCTCACCGAGCTGGTCCGCCAGCAAACTCAGGCGCGCGACGGAGCCGGCTTGGAGGGCAGCCTGCCGCCACTGCTGGCCATGCGCAAACCCTCCCGCGCGGTGCTCCATGAGGCCGCGCTGCGGCTCGACGCCGCCCAGCCCCGCCAGCACCAGCTTCTCGCCGCCATCGACCGTGCCCTGGAAAATTCACCCGCCTCACCCGAGCCGGAGCCTTGATGCCTATGTCGCCACCGGGCGCTGCTACCCCTCCAGGCCAAACACGGCCTGGGCGTAGTTCTCCGCCGAAAACGGCTGCAGGTCGTCGGGCTGCTCGCCGAGGCCGATGAAATAAATCGGGATCCGCAACTGGCGCCAGATGCCCACAATCGCGCCGCCGCGACTCGTGCCGTCGAGCTTGGTCACGATGAGCCCAGTCAGGCCGAAGCTCTGGTGGAACACCTTCGCCTGCTCGATGGAGTTGGCGCCGAGCGAGCCGTCAACCACGAGCCACCGGTGCTGCGGCGCCGCCGGGTCGTTCTTCTGCAAGACCCGGCGGATTTTCGCCAGCTCCTCCATCAGGTTGCCCTTGGTGTGGAGGCGGCCGGCCGTGTCCACAATCAGCCAGTCGTGGCCGCGCGCCTTGGCCGCCTGCCACGCATCGAAAGCCACCGCCGCGGAATCGGCGCCCGTGTGGCTGGCCACGATCTCGATCTTGAGCCGTTCGGCCCAGCTCTTCAACTGCTCGACCGCCGCCGCGCGGAAGGTGTCGCACGCCGCCACAATGACGGTCTGGCCCTCGCCCTTGAGCCGGTGGGCCAGCTTTGCCGTGGTGGTGGTCTTGCCCGAGCCGTTGACGCCGATCAATGCGATGACGGTGGGTTGCTTTGTAGCCGGGGTCGCCGACCCCGGACCGTGGCCACCGGCCCCGGCCACAGCGTCCAGCGTGCCTTCACTGCCCGCGAGCACGCGCCGCAGCACGGTGGCGCCGATGGCGGCGGCCTGCTGGCCCTTGAGCTCCGGATCCTCGCGGTAGGCCGTCTTGATCTCGGCGAGGATCTCCGTGGTGGTCTCGACCCCGAAGTCCGCCGTGTAGAGCGCCTCCTCCAGTTCCTCCAGCGAGGCGGCGTCGATCTTCCGCCCGCCGAAGAGCCCGTGCGTCTTCGCCGCGATGGCGGCGACCGTCTTGGTCAGCCCGTCCTTGAATTTCTTGAACAATGAAAGCATGGGAGGAAGCAGCGGGTAGCGACTAGCGAGTAGCGAGCATCCCGCTACGGCGGCATCCGGGTCGCATTGGATTCATCATGCCCGCTCCTCGCTACCGGCTACTCACTACTGGGTTTCCGCGAGTCGCGGCCGAGTTTGTCCTTCATCCGGTCGAGGATGCCGTTGATGAAGCGCTTCGCGTCGGCGTTGGAGAACTGCTTGGAGAGGTCGATCGCCTCGTTGATGGAGACCACCGGCGGGGTGTCCTTGCG
>DAORVZ010000268.1:0-3909 GCA_035434005.1 Lacunisphaera sp. | reverse complement strand
TGACCAACGCGGTGCGTGCCGTGCCCCTCGGCATCATCAAGGGCGTGGATCATCAGTTCACCGGCCGCGTGGACCGGGTGGACAAGGAATTTCTCGCCCAGTTGATCGAATCCCAGGTCGTCCCCGTGGTGAACCCCATCGGGTTCGACCGCGACGGTCGGCCGCTGCGCATCAACTCCGACCTGCTCGCCGCCGAGTTGGCCGAGGCGCTCAACGCCACCAAGATCATCTATCTCACCCCGCACGAGGGCCTCGAGATCAACGGCAAGCTTCAGCACCAGATCGCCGCCGGCACCCTCAAGACCCTGCTTAGCGACAAGCCAGAATCCATCAACGAGCCGATGCGCAGCCCCGCCACCCACGCGGTCAAGGCCGTCGAGACCGGCACCCCGCGCATCCACCTGCTCGACGGCCGCATGTTGGACGGGCTGCTCAACGAGATTTTCTCCAACGAGGGCGTCGGCACCCTCATCCACGGCAACGAATACCAGCAGATCCGGCAGGCGACCAAGCGCGACGTCCGCGCGATCTACAACCTGACCCGGCAGGCCGTGAAGCGCGAGGAACTCCTCTACCGCACCCAGGCGGCCATCGAGAAAAATATCGAGCAGTTCTACGTCTTCGAGATCGATGAGAACATCATCGCCTGCGTCTCGCTCGTGTTCTACGCGGACAAGCCGAGGTTCGCCGAGGTGGGCTCGCTCTATGTCATGCCCTTTTACCACCACCGCGGTATCGGCAAGAAGATGGTCGATTACGCCTGCCTGATGGCCAAGGAGCAGGGCGCGACCAGCATCATTGCACTCTCGACCCAGGCTTTCACCTTCTTCACCTCCGTCGTCGGTTTCGAGGAGACAGACAAGGAGGCGCTGCCCGAATCGCGCCTCCGGGCCCATGCCGAAAGCGGCCGGAACTCGAAGGTGCTGGTGAAGAAATTGTAGCCGAGAACACGACCGGGACCGCCGTCTCCCCCGGCGCGAGCGCGCCCCGCCAGTGGTTCCCTCAGGGATTCAGCTCCACGATCACCTGGATCTCCACCGTCGAGCCCTTCGGCAGGCCGGCCGCAGCCACCGCCGCCCGCGCGTGCTTGCCGGCGTCGCCATAGAGTTTGCCGAAAAGTTCCGAGGCGCCGTTGATGACGGCCGGACTGTCCGTGAAACCGCTGACCGCGTTCACAAAGCCGGTGACGAGCACGAACTGCTTCACGGCGTCGAGGCTGCCGGTGGCGGCTTTGATGTTGGCCAGCGTGTTGAGCGCGCAAATCTTTGCCGACTCATAGCCGGACTGCACGGTCTGCTCCTTGCCAACCTGCCCGACGTGCGTCATCTCGCCGTTGAACGCGCTGATGGTGCCGGCGAGGTAGAGCAGATTGCCCGTGCGGACAAACGGCACATAGGCGCCGGCGACGGCGGGCGGATTGGGGAGTTTCAGGCCGAGTTCGGCGAGTTTGGCTTCGATGGTGCTCATGGGGATGGAGGTTGCTGTGGAATGAAAGCAAAGGTGGCGACGTCGCTGACTGCAACCGGTTTGTCTAGCACACCGACCTCCTGCAGCAGCTTGATCTGCTTTTCGAGGCGGGCGGCCGTGAGCTGGCCGGTGAACTCCCCCTTCGCCGGATCGCCGCTGACCAACCGGTAGTCGTTCATCGCCTTGATGCTGTATGCCATGAACTCCGGCGTCAGATCGGGGCGCAGGGCCGCAATCAACCGGTTGGCGGGGGCCGGGTCACCCGCCAGATAGTCCACCCACCCCTTGATGCTGGCGCGGACAAAGCCCGCCACCACGTCGGGGTGCGCGGCGAGGAACTGCCGGCTCGTCAGCATGACCCGGTAGGGCTCGTAGCTGTCGCTCGCGATGAGCAAGGCGCCCACAGTGGCGCCGCGCTGCCGGGCGAAAAACGGCTCGTTCGTCACGAAGCACTGCTGCACGAGGGTCTGGTCGTTCATGAACCGCGCCATGTCGCCGACCAGTGGCAGTTGGTTGAATTTCACCCCCAGCTTTTTTTGCACCACCTGCAGCCAGGTCGAGCCCGCCCCGGCCATGAGCGTCCGGCCCTCCAGATCCCGCAGGGAATGCAACGGATGCGTGGTGTGATAGATGAGGCTCTGCGGATCGCGCTGCATCTCCGCGCCGACCATCTTGATCGGGACTCCGCGCGCAACGGCCACAATGGCATCGTCTCCATTGGTCATGCCAAACTCGGTGCGGCCCATCGCCACGGCGGCCATCACCTGCACATTCGGCCCGCCGGGCAGGATCTCCACGTCGAGGCCCTCGGCTGCATAATAACCCTTCGCCAGCGCCTGATAGTAGCCGCCGTGCTCCGGTTGGGGAAACCAGTCAGTCTGGAGGCGAACCTTGACCAGCGCGGCCGGACCGACCGCAGTCTCGGTCTTTTTGCCGCATCCGGCGGCAAAAAAGGCCAAGGCAAGGCAAACCACGAATGAACACGAATAAACACGAATGAAAGGCGTGGTGTGCCGGGCCCGGGATGATTCGTGTCTATTCGTGTTCATTCGTGGTTAAAAAATCTCAGTGATCGTTGCGTTCGAAGGAGTCGTGCCACTTGTGCAGGACGGCCCAATTCAGCCAAGCCACCGCGGCCACGAAGATGAAGCCCAGCAGGCAACTGGTCAACGCCGTCGCGAACAGGGCCGGGATCTTGATCTGGGTGTTGTAACTATAGACAAGGAAACCCAGCCCGCCCGTGCCGCCGGAGGAGTTGCCGACCATGTATTCCCCAAAAATCGCGCCGATTGGCGCCAGTGTTGCCGCGATGCGCAAGCCGGCGAGATAGAACGGCATCGCCGACGGCACGCGCAGCAGCAGCAACTCCTGCAGCCGGCTGGCGTTGGCCATGCGGAAAAGCGCCACGTGGTTCATGTCCGTCGAGAGCAGCCCCTGCGTCGTGTTCGCCACGATCGGGAAAAAACTGATGAGCCACGTGATCGTGACGATGCCCGGCAGCCCCGGGCCGGCCCAGAGCACGATGATGGGCGTGAGCACGATGACCGGTGTCATCTGCAGCACGAGCAGCCACGGGTAGAGGCTGGCGCGGAGCGAGCGCGACACCCCGAGCCCCAGCGCCGTGCCGAATCCAAGGGTCGCGGCCAGCAGGAACCCCCAGAGGGCGCCGACCGCCGTGTCACCGGCCGCCGCGAGCAGGCGCGCCCTTTCCTGCCAGGCCGCCGCCATGATTTCCCCCGGCGTAGGCAGGATCCAGCTTTGCAGGCCGCTCCACCGGCGCACGCCATACCACAGCGCCACAAAAAACAGCCCGCTCACGACGGGCAGCAACCACAGCAGGAAGGGATTGGTTTTTTTCATGCGCCGACAGTCGCCTCCACTTGATGCAGCAGTTGCGTGACCTCGTTCACCTTGGCCTGAAACTCCGGGCGCCCGCGCAGGGCCGCCGGACGCGGATACGGAAACTCAACCTTCACCTCGCCGTGCCAGCGACCGGGATTGGCGGCCATCACCACGACGCGGTTCGACAGGAACACCGCCTCGCTCACGGAATGCGTGACGAACAACGCCGTGAAGCGCGTGCTCGCGCGCAAGGCCAGCAACTCCTCATTCAGGCGGTTGCGCGTCATCTCATCCAGCGCGCCGAAGGGCTCGTCAAGCAGCAGCAGCTGCGGCGACAGCGTCAGGGCCCTGGCAATGGAAACGCGCATTTTCATGCCGCCGGAAAGCTGCCGCGGATAATAGTCGCGGGATTGGGCGAGCCCCACCAAGTCCAGCATGGCCCGGGCCTTGGTCGCGCGCTCCGCGCCGGCGATCCCGCGCAGCCGCAGGGGCAGCTCCACATTGCGCTGCGCGGTGAGCCAGGGCAGGAGCGTGGCATCCTGAAAAATGAAGGCCTGCCGGTCGCGGGCCAGTTGCTGGTTGATCGCGCGTCCTTCGCGG
>DAORVZ010000267.1:0-3970 GCA_035434005.1 Lacunisphaera sp. | reverse complement strand
CAAGTGGTTTTCTACCTCATCCCATTTTCCGTTTTCCTGTTCGCGGCGATTATCTGGGCGTGGATTCACGCCACCTACATGAAATGAAAGAGAGCCCATCCAGAGCATCACAGACAACGACGGGGCTGCGCCCCCTCGTGTCTGACTGCTGACGTTGGGCAAATGAAGAGAGCAACATGGCTTACGAGCGCGATTGGAGGCGCAATTCTCGGCGTTACGACCGCCTTGTGTGTCGGGAAAGCAGGGCCTGCTATCGTCAGTCTTCAGGCGGTTGCCTTTTTCGGGACGTTCTTCATTGGAGTCCAGGGAATCGAACAATGGCTGGAGTTCGAGGGTGAGCAGGAAAGACGTGATGTCCCAAGATGGAGCATGTTGACCCGCCCTGGTGATTTTGAGCGATTCTACCGCCCGGTCATGCTACGGGTCTTGATATGGGCGATCGCGACTTTCACGGCGCATTCTATCATGGGACTCGTCCTAGCATGATTTCGAAGAAAGAGCCCAACCAGATGCCAGTGCCAATGTCGGGCCTGCGGCCCGCCATGGCACATCGTTAACGATCGGCGGAAGAAAGATGAGCGCCACCTTCGATTATTTCATGCAGTCTCTCGGCCTGATCCTTGTCGCTTCTCCGACTCTGGGATTTGCCGCGTGGCGCGTATGGAAGAACAGAAAGATGCGAGCCCAAGGATTGCCGCTCAGGCGCAGGCTCTTGCAGAGCCTCCTGTCTGTAGTTCTGGCGCTTGTCGGTTGTGTCGCCATTGGGTTTACTTCCCGCGCCTTTGAAACTTCGTCGACCGTTGGTTGGCTTATCTCGCTCAGCATGTTCGCAGCTTACTGCTGGTATTTCCTCGTAGCCGCATTGCTTTGCTCGATCCCGATTCTTTCGATTTGGGTCATTTGCCTTTCGATCTTGGAACCAAAGAAGGCCGATCCAGTCGGCACAGACAACGACCGGGCTGCGCCCGGTCGTGTCTGACCTCAAACGTTCGGCGGAAACATACCATGGCACGCATTTGGACCGAGGACTACGACCCCAGCCGCCATCGCGACAAGATGGCCGGCGTCGCTGGCGTTCCGACGGACGAGTATTGGAAAGCGCCGACCTTGCAGAAGTATCCCGTCTATTTCGTGAAGGTCGGCAGATTCACTTTTGAGTTCCACAGCATCGAGCAGCTACGCGCCTGCCTGGCCTATTACGAAAAGAAGATCAGACCCAGCAGTCGGCGGCATTTCACTGACGAGGATCGAAAGATCATGTGGCTGCACTGGATAGCCCAGCGCTGGTTTGAGAAGCTACCGATGTATCTCCTCGAAGAGAAGAATCGGCTGTTGGTTGTGAAGGCTCTCACCGAGGCAGTCGCCCGTTTCGATAAGAAGCCGAACAAGCGGCCAGAGCCAATGGCGGTGCTGCGCACCGCCATGGCTCATCACTGAACGTTCGGCAAAAATGAGCATGAAAATTCCCCTCCTCACTTTGTTTGCGGTGCTTTTGCTTACATCGTGTGAGCGGTCGCAGCCGTTGCCCGCGACCGCTTCTGTTGCGATGGAGTGTGAAGCTTACCGCGCAGAAAACGGCCAGAAGGTGGATTGGACCAAGTTCACGGTTACGTTCGTCCCCGAAAAAGATTGCCTGCTACTCCGGAAGACATCGGGTCCAGATTGGATCGTGCCCGACAAGACGGAACTTCGTCTGCTATGGCGCTCTCCAGACGGCCTTCGATTTGTGGCCGAGTGGATTGATGACCGCTATGGGAAAGATCAGAAAGTTTGGTCCCCACTGATCATCCTAGATTTTGATTTTGGCCGGCTCCGCTATTCCGCAAAGACCGCTGGTGGTTTCGCGGATTTTGACAAAGTGATTTCGGATCCGTGGCAGCAAGAGTGTCGCCGATTGAATTGAGCCATGAATGCTGTCGCAAGAGAGCCGAACAAATCGCTACAGCGAACGCGCTTCGCGCGTCGCTGATCTCGGACGATCGGCGGAAGAATCCTTATCCCATGAAGCGCCTCCATCTCCTAGGTATCCTCATCATCGCCGTCCTGCTATCGGCTTGCGGCTCTCTCGAAAAGAAGGCGGTGCTGATAAACCCCGGCGATACCAAAGAACAAGTTTTGGCTATCATGGGTCCGCCCGGCGACCGGCAGTTCCGGGGCAAAGACGAAGCATGGCAGTATGGTCAGACCGGAGCAGGCTTTGGGTATCACGATTTCAGAATCGTTTGGTTTTACGACGGCAAGGTGACCGGGCTCACGTCCTACAAAGATCATACACCTGCGAGTTCTGCCGCGTCACACTTCAAACCGATACGCTGGGAAGATGCGCCGGACCGCACGGTAGAAGTCCGAGTCAGATGACTTATCGGAAGAAAAGAACGCCGATCCAGTCACCACAGACTTCACTCCGCTCAATACACGTCGCGTTGGTAGCGTCGGTCCATCTTCATCTGCTTCACGTAGTCGGCGGCGGTCACCGCTCAAACCACCGAAGCCTCAACCCTTGAGCCGGGAATTGACGAACCCGGTTGAGCGGCTAGTTTGGAACCAACGATGAAAACGCTCGGCTTCACCTACTGGCACGACGGCGGGGACTGGATCGGTTATTTGGACGAATTCCCCGATTATCTCACGCAGGGCAAAAGCCTCGACGATCTGAAGGCACATCTCTCCGATCTGCATCAGGAACTCACTTCTGGGGCCATCCCCCATGTCCGCCGCCACGCCCAGTTGGAGTTGGCATGAAGCGGCGTGACCTGATCCGCAAAATCGAGGAGGCAGGAGCTGTATTCATCCGCCACGGTGGCAAGCACGATTGGTATCAGCATCCCGTCACCCGGCTCGCGCAACCTGTTCCCCGCCATTCCGAGATCAACGAGATGCTGGCGAGAAGCATCGTCAGGAAACTGACCGGCACAAACAAGGGCTGAGGAGCCGGCGGGGGCTCCGCTCAATACACGTCGCGTTGGTAGCGCCGGTCCTTCTTCATCTGCTTCACGTAGTCGGCGGCGGCGGCGGCATCGAGGCCGCCTTGCTGCGCGATCACATCCAGCAGCGCCACGTCCACGTCCTTCGCCATGCGCTTGGCGTCGCCGCACACGTAGAAGTGCGCTCCGGCCTGGAGCCACGCCCACAGCTCGGCGGCGTTCTCACGCATGCGATCCTGCACGTAAACCTTGGTGGATTGGTCGCGCGAGAAGGCGAGGTCCACCCGCGCCAGCGCCCCGGCCGCCTGCCAGGCTGACCACTCCTCCTCGTAGAGATAATCCGTCGCCCGGTGCTGGTCGCCGAAGAACAGCCAGTTGCGGCCGCTCGCCCGGGTGGCGACGCGCTCCTGCATGAAGGCCCGGAACGGCGCGATGCCCGTGCCCGGCCCGACCATGATGATGTCCCGCGCCCCGTCGTCGGGCACGGCGAAGTGCGAATGCGAGACAAACACCGGCACCGGCGTCTGCCGCAGCTCCGCGCGATCAGCCAGAAAGGTCGTGGCCACGCCGACCCGCGGCCGGTGGTTGGTCTCGTAGCGCACCACCGCCACGGTCAGGTGCACCTCGGTCGGGAAAAGTTTCGGCGACGAGGCGATCGAGTAGAGGCGCGGCATCAGCTTCCGCATGTGGTCCACCAATTCCTGCGGCGTCAGCCTTGCGCTGGGGAACTCCGCCAGCAGATCCACAAACTCGCGGTCCTCGAGCCAGCCCGCGAGTTGATCCTTGGCTTCCGGTGCGAGCAGGGTCGCGAGTGTGGCTTTCTCCGCCTCGGCGGTTTCCCGCAGCGTGCGCAGGCGCGTCTGCAAATCCGGGATCGGTGCGTTGCTCGGTGTGCCTGCCACCGGGGTTTCCGGCGTGGCAGGGCGTTCCAGACCGCGTGCAGGCACTTCCGGCTTCACCAGCGGCGGGCGTGTATACGGCTGCACGCCTCCGGGCGTGACCGGGTTCTGGGTAGGCATCGTCCCGCGTTCGTTCGCTGTCCCGTT
>DAORVZ010000266.1:0-3971 GCA_035434005.1 Lacunisphaera sp. | reverse complement strand
CAGGGTGGCGGCAGAGGCGGCGAACGCGGCGGCCAACGACCACGGCAGCCGCAGCGCGCGGAGCAGCATCGAGCCGGGCAGAAGCAGGCCTCCCAGCAAGAGTGCCAGACGCAGCGGGATATCCAGATAGCCGGGCAGGTTCATGTAGCCGAATAATGAAAATGCCGGCCTGTCATTCTGGGCGCGGCGAAGAATCCATCATGATGTGCGCCAGCGGTCATGCTGATGGATTCTTCACTTCGTTCATAATGACAATCTAAGTGGACTAGCTCGCGGCGGCCGCCTCGCGGGCCTTTTCAGTCTTCAGGCGCAGCTGGCCGCAGGCGGCGTCGATGGCGTGGCCTTTCTCGCGCCGCAGCGTGACCGAGACGCCACCGCGGTCGAGCACCTGGGCGAATTTCTCCTGCCGCGTGAGACTCGGGCGCTTCCAGGGCAGGCCCTCGACCGTATTGTAGGGGATGAGGTTCACGTGGGCGTGCAGGTCGGAGGCGATGTCGCGGAGCTTCGCCGCCTGATCGAGCGAGTCGTTGATGTCCTCGATGAGGATGAACTCCAGCGTGACCATCCGCCCGCGTTTTTCGGAAAATTCCTTCACGGCCGGCAGCAGTTCCCGCAAGGGCCATTTCTTGTTCACGGGCATGATCTGTTCGCGCACCTCGTCGGTGGCGCCATGCAGGCTGATGGCGAGGCGGAGGCCGAGCGGCTCGTCGGCCAGCTGCCGGATCTTCGGCACCAGGCCGGAAGTGGACAGCGTGATCCGGCGGGCGCCGAAGCCGAGGCCCCACTCGGCGTTGAGGATGGTGAGCGCGCGGATGATGGCGTCGTAGTTGTGCAGCGGCTCGCCCATGCCCATGACCACGAGGTTGTCGAACGACACGAGCTCGGCGCGGGCGCGGGGCGTGCGGACATCCTCCTGGCGGCACACCTGGATGAGCTGATGGACGATCTCGCCGGCGGCGAGGTTGCGCTTGAGCCCGTCGAGCCCCGAGGCGCAGAACTTGCAGCCCATGGCGCAGCCGACCTGGGTCGAGATGCAGATGGTTTTGCGGGAATTTTCCTGCCCGACCCCGAGCTGCGGGGCGCGGATGATGACGGTCTCGATGAGGGACCGGTCGCCCAGCTCAAGCAGAAGCTTGTCGGTGACGTCCTCGGACTGCTTGGTCAGGACGAATCGGGTCGGCTCCAGCTCGAAGGTGGCGGCGAGCCACGCGCGAAGCGGGCGGGCGAGGTCGGTCATCTCCTCCCAGGTGTGGACGCGCTTCTTGTAGAGCCAGGTCAGGATCTGGCGTGCCCGGCACGCCGGATGCCCGTGCTCCGTGAGGAGCGCGGTCAGGGAGTCGAGGGTTTCGCCGTAGATGGACGGTTTGGCGGGAAGGTATCTCAAGGGGACGTATGGGAGGGAGCGAAAACGCGGCGTTGCAGTCGGACTCTCGACGCTCAACGTTCAACTTTCAACCAATCAGATGAACCTTATCCACCGGCATATCTTCGCCCAGGTCGTCCTGACGTGCGGAGCGGCCGTGGGGTTGTTCTCGTTTGTGCTCCTGCTGGCGAACGTGCTCAAGGATCTGCTGGGCTACGTGCTGCAGGGGCAGATCGAGGTGGATGCGTTTCTCCGGCTGACCGGGCTGCTGGTGCCGTTCGTGGTCTCGTATGCGCTGCCCATGGGCATGCTGACGGGGATATTGCTCGTGCTGGGGCGGATGTCTTCCGACCGGGAGATCACCGCCTTGCGCGCCTCGGGCCTGAGCGTGGCCTGGCTCTCGGCCCCGATTTTGTGTCTGGCGCTCCTGGGGGTGACGCTGGCCGCCTTCGTCAATTTTCAATTCATGCCGGTGGCCCGGCTGGCCTACCAGCGCGAGCTGGCCGGGGCCGTGCAGCGGAATCCCCTGAGCTTCATCGTGCCGAAGACGTTCATTCGGGATTTTCCCGGAGTCGTCATCTACGTCGGC
The DNA here is from genome assembly GCA_035434005.1 of Lacunisphaera sp. Classification (GTDB taxonomy): domain Bacteria; phylum Verrucomicrobiota; class Verrucomicrobiia; order Opitutales; family Opitutaceae; genus Lacunisphaera. The sequence continues at coordinate 2,019 of DAORVZ010000266.1, read as the reverse complement.
GACAAGCAGGCCGACCTGCTCAAGGACATCTGGATCTGGGAGCTCGACAAGCAGAAGCGGGTGGTCAACTCGGGCCGGGCCACCTCCGGGTGGATCCGCTTTGACGCCGCCCGGAGCAAGCTGGTGCTGAGCCTCGATTTTCTCTCGGCCGAGGTCCGCGACCGCCAGGATCCGGAGGATCCGTCCAAAATCCGCAGCGGCGGCGCCACCGATCATGCGACGTTTGACCTGCCACTCGACAAGCTCACCGGGCAACAGGCCGTCAAGGTGAAGACCAAGTGGCTCACTTTCCCGCAGTTGGTCGCGGAGTGGCGTCGGCTCCGCCAGCCCGATCCGGCCACGCCGCCGGCGGAGCGCACCGCGCAACTGATGCGGGTGCAAATCACCTTCCATGAGAAGTTCGCCACAGCGTTCTCCGTGCTCTCGTTCGCCCTGATTGCGATTCCGCTCGGCATCAAGGTCTCGCGCAAGGAGACCTCGGCCAACCTCGGGCTCGGCCTACTGCTGGCGCTCGGCTACTATTTCGCGACCATCGCGGTGGGCTGGTTTGACAATCACCCCGCATTGCGCCCCGACCTGCTCATGTGGCTGCCCAACCTCGGGTTCCAAGGTCTTGGCCTGTGGATGTTTTACCGGGTGGATCGGGCATGATCGCGCCACCGCCAGCTCCAGGTGCGGCCGCCCCCGCCGGCGGCAAACCAATATGCGCCGGTAACTCAAGCGGCGGCGCGTCGTCACTGGGAGTGTGCCGCATTATTGCCCAATTCCATGGCTGATGAACCGTTCGACTTCGCCGGTTGCCTTGCCCGCGTGCGCCAGCAGGATCAAGCGGCCGCCCGGCAGCTCGTCGAGCACCTCTATCCGTTGGTCAATCGCATCGTGCGCTCCCATCTTCCCCGGCGTGTGGCTGCGGAAGACCTCGCCCAGGACATCTTTCTGAAAATGTTCACGCGCCTCGAGCAATATCAGGGCCACGTGCCATTCCCGCACTGGGTCTCCCGCATTGCGGTCACGACCTGCATCGACCAGCTGCGCGCCCAGCAGCGCCGCCCGGAATTCCGCTGGGCCGATCTATCCGAAAACGAGGCCGAGGTGCTGAGCAACGTCATGACCGATGAGCGCGACGTCCTGCCCGGCGATGCCCTTGCCGCCCGTGAGCTCGTGCATAAACTGCTTGCCCAGTTGAAACCTGACGACCGGCTCGTCATCCAGCTGCTCGACCTCGAGCAAAAGACCATTGCCGAAATCAGCGGCCTCACGGGCTGGAACCAGACCCTCGTCAAAGTGCGGGCCTTCCGCGCGAGACGGAAATTGCAAAAGCTCTTTCAGGAACTACAAAGCAAGGAGAAGTCATGAACCGATTCGACCACCAGTGGAAAAAACTCACCGTTCTCGCGCGCTCGGTCCCCGCTGATCATGCGGCCGTCGCCCCGTATGGCTTCGCCACGCGCGTGGCCGCCCAGGCTGCGCTGGCCCCCGCCGCACAGTGGGCCGGGTTCGAGCGCTTCGCGCGGCGCGGCCTGCTGGTCGCCGCCGCGCTTGGCGTGGCCGCGATAGCGTTCAACTATTCCGCCTTTCAATCGGAACTGGGGGATGATCTTGCCGTCACCGACGCGATCCCCGAGTTGCTGGATATCACTTGAGATGTCACAGCCCTGGAAAATTATCATCGTCCTGCTGGGCATCTTCGTCGCCGGCGGCGTGACTGGCGGGCTGGTCACGCTGCGGGTCATGAAAGACAAGCTGGCCAATCGCCCGGTGCCCGAGGAATGGGCCCCGCGGCACGTCAAGCGGCTGGCGGATCGGCTGGGCCTTACCCCCGAGCAGCAGGAGCAGATCCGGCCGGTCGTGCGCCGCAACATGGAGCAACTGGCCCGGGTGCGGAACACCTATGCGGCGGAGACCCAAACGGTGGTCGAGATCATGCAGCGGGAGATCGCGGAGAAACTCACGCCGGAACAGCGCGCCAAGTTTACGCAGATCAACCGCGACCTGCGCGACGCGCGCGAAGCCCACGAT
>DAORVZ010000265.1:0-3974 GCA_035434005.1 Lacunisphaera sp. | reverse complement strand
CGGCCCGACCGGCTGCACCTGCTTGAGGCCGCCGAACCGGCTGCCCATGCCCGCGGCGAGGATGACGAGATCGTAGGAAAGCTTGGCCACGGAGCACACGGAACACACGGAAACCCTTCCCGTAAAACAAAAAGCCGCCGCCCGGAGGGCGACGGCTTAATTGGTGCCAGGGGCGAGGATTGAACTCGCGACCAAAGGCTTATGAGTCCTCTGCTCTACCACTGAGCTACCCTGGCGAAAGGGACGCGGAAGAAGTCACAGTTTTCCCCCGAAATGCACAAGCTTTTTCTAAATGTCATCCGGCCCGAGCCACAGGAAATAGGTGATGACGAAGCGACGGCCGAAACCCGGCAGCGGCTCCGGGGTGCGCTGCACGATGGCCTCACAGTAGGCAGCAGCCTCGGTTTTGGCCGGATCAGCCGGGTTGGTCGCCTCGCCATACGCGCGAATGCGGAACGTGTCGGAACGAACCGTCAGCATCGGGCCCAGGGCCGCTAGAATATGCGTGAAGTTCGGTGAATTCGTGATCGGGAAGATCGTGGCGAGGTAGGTCGCGAACCCGAGGGCCGAGGTGAAGGGAGCGTTGGCCGCCTTGCCGGAGGTTGTGCCGGCGAAGTTGTTGCCGATGAGATTGCCGCGATTCGTTACGTTCAGCACTGGGGGAACCGCCGGCATGGTGTTGTAGGTGTCGAGCAGGCTGCGCCACACTAGGGTGGAAGCGGTGTTGATGTTGATCATGCCCGAGCGATAGTGCGGCCCGGCCACGAAGCGGGGCGTCAGGCTCACATAGTGGAAACAGTCTTGCAGGACGGAGGGCGTCACGGGCGACAACAGCCCCATCTGCTCGTAGGAGAGCAGTGAAGGCAGCACGACGAGGTTGGTCTCCAACGCGGTCTTGAGCCGCAGTTGGTTGGTGAGCATAGACGAACCGATGGCCGGCGCCGTCGCGGGCAGCGCCCGCTCGCCGGACGGCGCGTAGGCTCCGAGCTTGATGCCCTCGTCCGTGACCAGATACGCGTAATGCCCGACCTTGACCGGCGTGCCGGGTGAGCCGGGGGAATCCGGAACCGTGATCGGGATCTTCCCGGCGATAACATGCTCCTTTTCCAAGTTGGCGGAGGTGGAGCTTGCGGCCCCGACCGTGCCCTGGGCGATCAGCTCAATTGTGTCGGGACCGGCACTGGTCGCATTGATCGCGCCGGACGTCAGCCAGGTCACAAAGCTGGCGTCATCGCGCCAGACCCCGCACCAATAGCGCGTCGTCGCGTTCTGATTGCCGGCAATCCCGGTGATGCCCGCCATGCCGGTGATGCGGGTGTCGTCGCCCGCATGGCGCTGCAACTCACCGAGGGCGACACTGAGGGCAAGCGCGGCGTTCTGGCGGGCCTGGGTTTGATAGACGCTTGCGGAGGACATCTCGCTCCCGACCTTAGTCAGGGCACTGAGCGCGAACACCGCCAGCACCAAGAGTGCCAGCAGCACAAGCGTGATGACCAGGGCGAAACCGCGTGGCCGGCGGGGGCTCACAGCGCACCTCCCTTGATCTCGATCCGGCGCGTGAAGACCTTGGAATTTTCCTCCACCACGCCCCACCACCACTCGGCATCGGAGCCGTAGGACGTAGGACGGAGGACGCGGCCGGCCTCGATGGCCTCCAGCAAGGTCGCACCCTCCTCGGTCAGGATACGGATCATGATGTCGACCACTTCGGGGTAACGGTTATCGGCCGCCGCGCTGTTGCCGATCGCCTGATGCGAGGTGTCGCCGGGGCCGGTGGGATAGATTCGCAGCAGCGTGCGGTCTGGATTGCGCACATACAGCCAGCAGCCGAAATCAACCACGTTTGAGCCCAGCAGATTGGCGTGGCTGGGATTCATCACGTTCCATGCAGCGCGATACGCTGTCGAGCTGGCGCTGCTGGGATTGTTGGTGGTGCTGGCGTAGCCACCGGAGGTGACCTCATAGCCAGTGGCAAACGTGTCGGCGTTGCTGATCGCCGAGCGATAAAGCGAATAGCGAGTCGCGGCGGGGTTCGTGACCACGGGATCGCCGGTGATGGGGCGGCGCACGATCTGGTAGGCGACGACCACCGGCAGACTGCCGCCCGACTCCAGGTTGGTGGTCACAAAACGCAGCCAGGTGCCGGACAAGCCAAAGTGCGCGTTGTTCAGCAGCCTTTCGCCACCGGCTTCCGGAGCCGGCAGCGGGAGCAGGCTGCCGCCGTTGGACGGCTTCGTCACACCGGGGCCGAGCAGCCAGCCATGGTTGGAGAGGCTGCTCGGGGAATCGAGAATGTCAGCCGCCAGCCAGCGGCCCGTATCGCGGCGATGGACGGCCGACTGCAAATCCTGCTCCAGCAAACCAAACACCTGCCGCGCGGTTGTCGCTTGCGTGTGGCTTGCCTGGCTGCGCCGCCAGAGATTCAGCACGTTGGTCGTCACCGCCAGCATCAGCCCGGCGATGATCAGCGTGATGGTCACCGCCACCAGCAGTTCCAACAGCGTGAAGCCACGGATGGTGCGTGCCCGGCTCATCGATTTAGCGACAAGGTGAACGTGACCTGACTGCGGTCCGCCAGCGCGGTCGGCGCCGTCGCCCCCGGCAACCGGTAGGGCCAGGAGACCCGCACATAAAGCGCCAGAAAGGCCTTCTGCCCGTCAAAGCGCAGTGGCTCGGTTGAAAACTTCCAGCATTCCATCAGGTAATACTGCTCCGGCGCGGGTATCGGATCGGGAGAAGGCTGATATTCCAACGAGGCCACGCGCGCGGCGTCACGCACCGAGGTGAAGGCCAGACCGCTGGTCAACGGCGAGGCCATCACCGGCATGCGGTCGGCCAAGCCATCCAGCCCCGTGGCTGCCAGCCGGGACAGCTCAACCCTAAGCGGCTCTGGCAGACGCTGCGCGGCCAGCACTTCGTTGGCCTCAGTTCCCTGCCGCGAAAGTCCGGCGATAAGCCCAATGATGACCGTGACGGCGGCCGCAAACAGGCCGACCGCTATAATCACCTCCAGCAGGGAAAAACCGCGAGTTGCACGGGATCGCTTCATTAGAACGAACTGCGATCGCCCACGAGAGCCGGCACGCCGTAGGCGCTCAGGATCAAGCCCCGCACCGCCTGAGGATTACCCAACTGAACCGGCGATTCGCCCGGCTGGTAACTGCCGGGTGGCCGCCGGACTCCGAGCGCGACGACCAAGGCTCCCTTCGGCGGTGGCCCACCGCCCAGAGCGGCCAGGGTTCCATTGGGAGTGAAGTTGACTCCGGTCCACCACTGCGCCGCCGCATCTCCTTCGAGCTGGACGGACAACGACTGGTTGGTGAACAGATCGGACACCAGGTCTGCCCCAGGATTGGTCACCCGCCTCCATTCCACCGGGTTGGCCACCAGCCCGCCGGCCAAGGTGAGCGCTGAGGGCATGACATACACCCGCTCGGGCAGCGTGACCGAAGCAAGCGTATCCCAGTCTGTCGGACTCGAACCAGCCTGACGCGCAAGTTGCAGCACCAGGTGGCGGAGAAAACGTTCCGGTGTGTTCGGATCGACATTCAGCAGCACGCGGGTTTTGCGGCCGGTCGCCGGTGCCTTGGTGCGGGCCGTGGTGATCAAGTTGGCCAGCGTCGCCTGCCCCGACTGCAACGCGGCCGTTGCGCCGCCACCCGTGAGGCCGCTCACGAGAAAGAACGACATGGCCGCGATCAGCCCGATGACGACCAGCAGTTCCAACAGCGTGAAGGCTTTGGCGGCGCGAGCGTTCATTCGCGGTGGGTCCGATATGCCGGAGCATGCTCCGACTTGGGCGGGATGTAGGAGCCTGCTTGCAGGCGATTTATAACGCGCGGCAACTGATCATACGCTGAATCGCCTGCAAGCAGGCTCCTACAAATCAGAGAAACAAGGATGAACATGTTCAGTTGGCGTTGATGTGATCAAATGCCCGGATATCTTTACTTCCAACTGAAGATGAAGTCTGG
>DAORVZ010000264.1:0-3978 GCA_035434005.1 Lacunisphaera sp. | reverse complement strand
GGCGCGGGCGAAGCCGGCGCGGCCCTCGATGTCGAGGGTCATGCGCTCGTAGCCCGGGGGCGCCTCCTGTGGGGGGGCTGCGAAGGGGTGCACCATCTTGAAGTCGAGGCGCGCCGGCTTGCGGAGGTTGTTGACGATCTCGGGATTGTCCTTGGTAGAGACATTGGGCAGCTGGACCTCGATGCGGTTCGCGCCGATCGGGCGGATGATGGGCTCGCTGACGCCGAGGCCGTTGACACGGTTGCCGATGATCTCGATGGCCTTGGTGAGCTTCTCATCGCGGATGTGCTGGGCATCGGCGCTGAGGGCGCTCTCGTCGACCTCCAGGGTGAAGGCGACGCCGCCTTTCAGGTCGAGACCGAGCTGGAGCCGGCCGTGGGAGCGGCGGAGCAGCTCGTCGAGGAGGAGGTTGTTGCGCTTCTCGATGTTCGTCAGCGTGGACTCGAGCTTGATGTCCGGGAAGAACTGGGAGAGGTCGAGCTTCTGCTCGGCACCGATCTGCTTGAGCGCCACGTAGACACTGGGAGCACGCCCGGCCTGAATACGGGTGGCGACCTCGCCCAAGAGCTTAGTGAATTCGGCCGGCTTGGCTGAGGCTTCCTGCTTGATGTAGTCGCCGAAGGGCTGGTCCTTCAGCGGAATGAGGGTGAACACGGACCACAGCACGAGGGCGGCGGACGCGATCAGTTTCCAGAGGTTGGCACGGAGCATGGGTATTTGGTTGTTAAATTAGACTGCGCGGCGGGGTGGGCGCCGCGGCTCGGGACGGGGACGTGGACCCTCAGGCGGCGTCGGCTTTCTTCACGACGGAACTGATGAAGCCCTTGCCGACCTCGACCTTGGCGTTGTTGTCGCCGATGCGGACGACGAACCGATCTTCCTTCACGCTGGTGATGGTGCCGTAGATGCCGCCGGTGGTCACGACCTCGTCGCCAGCCTTCAGCTCGGTGAGCATCTTCTCGTGCTGCTTCTGCTTCTTGCGCTGCGGCGCGATCAGCAAGAAATACATGGCGGCAAACATGAGCACCAGCGGTGCCAGTTGCATCAGGGCCGCGACCCCGGTGGGGGCGGCGGGCGTGGCGGGGGCGGTCTGGGCGAGGAACAGGGCGAACTTAGTCATTGCGTCGGCGGGTGTTTTGAAAAATTTGAAAAGGGCGAATAAGCCCAGCCACTTTCCAAAAAGCAAGCCTAACCCCCCACCCGCAACCTTCCTCTCATTTGAAGTCCAAATCCGCATCCACTTGGTCGGCCGCGCAGTCCGAAGAACACTATGGTTTCAAGCGCTGGGGCGCCAACCACTTCTCCGTGGATTCCGGGGGGTTCGTGCAAGTGCAGCCGCTGGCCGATGACCGTAACATCCGGCTCATGGACGTGGTCGAGGAGGCCAAAAGCATGGGCCTCAAGGCCCCCCTCGTCATCCGCCTGCAAGACACCCTCCGCCACCGCGTCACCCAGATCAACCAGGCCTTCGCCAAGGCCATCAAGGAAGAGGGCTACAAGGGCGAATACCGCGGCGTCTTCCCCATCAAGGTCAACCAGCTCCGCGAGGTCGTGGACGAGATCGTCTCCGCCGGCAAGGACTTCAACTACGGCCTCGAGGCCGGCTCCAAGCCCGAGCTGATGATCGCCCTGGCCATGCACGAGGGCGCCCAGCGCCTCATCATCTGCAACGGCTACAAGGACCACGACTACATGCGGCTCGCCCTCCTCGGCCGCAAGCTGGGCAAGAAGATCATCATCGTCGTCGAGCAGCTCTCCGAGGTCGACAGCATCATCGAGATATCGAAGGAGACCGGCGTGAAGCCCCTCATCGGGTTCCGCGTGAAGCTCCAGACCCGCGGCGAGGGCAAGTGGGCCATGTCGTCCGGCGACAACGCCAAGTTCGGCCTCAACACCGCCGAAATCCTTTTCGCCGTCGAGAAGCTCCGCGCCGCCAAGATGCAGCAGTGCCTCAAGCTGGTGCATTTCCACATCGGCTCGCAGGTGCCCAACATCATCACGATCAAGGCCGCCGTCACCGAGGCCGCCCGCTTCTACTGCCAGCTGGCCAAGATGGGTTTCCCGATGGGTTACCTCGACTGCGGCGGCGGGCTCGGCGTCGACTACGACGGCTCGCGCACGAACTTCGAGTCCTCGATGAACTACACGCTGGGCGAATACGCCCGCGACGTCGTCTTCAACATCCGCGAGATCTGCGAGGCCTCCGGCGTCAAGGTGCCCGACATCGTCACCGAGTCCGGCCGCGCCATCGCCGCCCCCCACTCCATGCTCGTCGTCGAGGTCTTCGAGCGCATCAACAAGCACGAGTCCCTCGGCAAGCAGCACCAGCCCAAGACGCGCCACAAGATCGTCGACGACCTCGCCGTCCTCCTGAAGAACAAGGCCAAGCTCGGCCGCCTCGAACGCTTCCATGATGCGCTTCAGAAGAAGGAGGAGGCCTTCTCGCTCTTCAACCTCGGCTACCTCGACCTCGAGAACCGCGCCGCCGCCGAGCAGATCTTCTGGCAGATCTGCGAGAAGATCGACCTTGAGGGCACCAAGTCCGGCTACCAACCCGAGGAACTCCACGATCTCAAGAAGCTCCTCGCCGACCAATACGTCTGCAACTTCTCCGTCTTCCAGTCGCTACTCGACAGCTGGGCCCTCAAGCAGCTCTTCCCCATCACCCCGCTGCACCGGCTCAAAGAAAAGCCCTCGGTCAACGCCATCCTCGTCGACATCACCTGCGACTCCGACGGCAAGGTCGGCAGCTTCATCGACCTGCAGGACGTGAAGGACTACATCACGCTCCACCCGCTCAAGCACAACGAGCCCTATTACCTCGGCATCTACCTCACCGGCGCCTACCAGGACATCATGGGCGACCTGCACAACCTCTTCGGCCGCGTCAACGAGGTCCACGTCTTCCTCGAGGACGACGAGCCCAACGGCTTCTACATCGAGGAGGCACTCGCCGGCTCCCGCATCGCCGACGTCATCGAGGGCGTGCAATACCAGTGGGAGGAGCTCTGCCGCCGCATCAAGCAGCAGATCGACCACGCCACGAAGAAGGATCTCATCAAGCCCCGCGAGGGCGTGCGCCTGGTCGAGTTCTACGAATCCCAGATGCTCGCGAAGACCTACCTCAACATCGAGCAGAACGGGAAGAAGAAGCGCTGAAACCAGCGCCCCGCAGTGCGGCGCGCACCATGCCAGAATCGCGACACACCCCGCCCGCCCGCGCTTGGCTCATCCTGGTGCTCGCGGGAGTGGCCGGGATGCTCTTCTATGTGGACCGGCAGACGCTTTCGGTGCTGAAGACCACGTTGAAGGCGGAATGGGCGTGGAACGACGCGGACTACGGCTACCTGGTCGCGGCCTTCATGGTGCCCTACACATTGTGCTACCTGGTCACAGGCCGCTGGATCGATCGCTGGGGCACGCGGATCATGATGCCGGTTTTTGTCGGATTGATGTCCGTCGCTACACTCGGCAGCGGGCTCGCCGCGAGCACGCGCGAACTCAGCCTGTGGCGGGCGCTGCTCGGGGTGGCCGAGGCGGGAATCATGCCGGCCGTGATGGTGGCAATCATCCATTGGTTTCCGCCCGATCGCCGAGGCACCGCGACTGCGGTGACCAAGCCGATGTTCGTGGCGGGCCAGATTCTGGTCGTGCCTTTCACCGCTTGGATCGCGACAGAGTTGGACTGGCGCTGGGCGTTCCTGTTTCCGGGCCTGCTCGGCATCGTCTGCGCGCTGGCCTGGTGGCATTGCGACCGCAGTGTTCCGCACGCGAATCAGGGGCCATTGCCGGATTACCGGGCCGTGCTGGCTCGCCGGGAGATTCGCGGGCTGCTGCTGGCCCGCCTAGTCAGTGATCCGCTCTGGTTTTTCCTCATGTTCTGGCAGCCGGCGCTGTTGCAGGAGAAACTGGGCCTGAGCCTCAGTGATTTCGGTCGGCTCGGCTCGCAGCTCGGCCCGGCTCAGCGCCTCAGGCGTT
>DAORVZ010000263.1:0-3985 GCA_035434005.1 Lacunisphaera sp. | reverse complement strand
CGCCCGCACCAGCGCGCGCGGTGTCAACGCGACCTTCGCCAGCGTGAACCCGGCGGCCTTCCGGGCCTACTACGCCGCCAACCCCGGCCAGTTCGGCATCGATGCCAATGCCACCGCCGTCAACAACGCCATCGAGGACTACGAGACCGACGAGAATATCTTCTCCGTTTATGGCATGGCCGACCTGACCATGGGCAAGCTGACCCTCATCGGCGGCGCCCGCCTAGAGAACACCCAGTTTGAGAACCGCGCCTGGAGCGTCGAGGACGAGGATGCCACCACGCTCGCCCGCACTTCCGCCGACCGCAGCTACTCCAGCTTCCTGCCCAGCCTCATCGCCCGCTACGACTTCACCTCGCGCCTGGTCGGTCGCGCCTCCGTCACTAGCACGCTGGCCCGCCCGAAGTTCCTCGATGCTTCGGCTAGCCGCTCCGTGGAGGACGACGATGTCACCCAGGGCAACCCGAACCTGAAGCCCTACCGCGCGACCAACTGGGATGCCTCGCTGGAGTTCTACCCGCGCTCCCTCGGCGTCATCACGGTCGGCGTGTTCCACAAGGACATCCAGGACTTCATCTTCTCGCAGGTCATCGCCGGCGGCGCCCCCAACGGCATCAACAGCCTGACCACGCCCCTCAACGGCGACTCCGCGACGGTGACCGGCCTCGAGGCCGACTTCCAGCAGCAGTTCACGTTCCTGCCCTCGCCGTTCGACGGCCTCGGCCTCTACGCGAACGTCACGCTCACCGACAGCGAGTCCGTGCTCGGCGGCTCCCGCTCGGGCGAGAAGGTGCCGTTCCTCAACCAGTCCAAGAAGCTCGGCAACCTAGCGCTCTCCTACGAGAAATACGGCTTCTTCGCCCGCGTGTCGCTCACGCACCGCAGCCGCTATCTCAGTCTGCTGGGCGCCAGCACCGCCGGCGACCAATACGTCGAGGACCACTCGCAGATCGACTTCAGCACGAACTACAAGTTCTCCCCGCGCTTCACGGTCTACGCCGAGTTCCTGAACCTCACCAATGAGCCCTATTCGGCCGTCTACAACGTGACCAACGGCCTGCGCAAGGCCGAGTTCTACAACTGGTCGGCCAACGCCGGCGTCAAGGTGTCGTTCTAAGCGCCCGGCTTCCACCCCGGTGGATTACAGTTTTGTAATCCGCCGGTATTTTCCCCGCAATCAGGGCCGGCCATGCTGCCGGCCTTGATTTTATCCACCCTCCCATGAAAAAACTTCCGCTCCTCCTGGCCGCCCTCTGCCTCGCCACCGTCGCCCCGCTGTCCGCCAAGCCGGGCAAGACCGGGCCCGCGCCCGACGCCATCAAGCCCCGCGTTGTCACCGAACCCACCAAGCACGACACAGACGACCCGGCGATCTGGATCAATCCGGCCAACCCGGCCGAGAGCCTCGTCCTCGGCACCGACAAGAACACCGACGGCGCCCTCTACGTCTGGGGCCTCGACGGCAAGATCAAGCACGACAAGGTCGTCCGCGGCCTCGTCCGCCCCAACAACGTCGATATCGCCTACGGGGTCATGCTGGGCGGCAAGAATACCGACATCGCCGTCGTCACCGAGCGTTACGCCCACCGCCTCCGCGCCTACCGCTTGCCTGACATGGCTCCCGTCGACAACGGCGGCATCCCGGTCTTTGCGGGCGAGCTGGCCCGCGACTGCATGGGCATCGCGCTCTACACCCGCGCCACCGACGGCGCCGTCTTCGCCATCGTCTCGCGCTCCGACTACCAGTCGCCGAAGCAGGGCTACCTGCACCAATACCGCCTCGTCGATGACGGCAACGGCGTCCTGCGCGGCGTGTTCACCCGCTCGTTCGGCGAGTGGAGCGGCATCAAGGAAATCGAGGCCATCGCCGTGGACAACGAGCTCGGCCATGTCTGGTTCGCTGACGAGGGTTACGGTATCCGCAAATACCATGCCGATCCCGCGGCCGACGACGCCGACGAGCAGCTGGCCGTCATCGGCCTCGACGGCTTCGCCGAGGACCGCGAGGGCATCTCCATCTACAAGACGGGCCCCGGCACCGGCTACATCGTCGTCTCGAACCAGCAGGACAATTCCTTCCGCCTCTATACCCGCGAGGGCACGGCCGCCGACCCGCACGCCCACGCCTTTGTGAAAAGCGTGAACGTCTCCACCATCGAGAGCGACGGCAGCGAGGTGACCAACGTGGCCCTGCCGGGCTTCCCAAAGGGCCTCTTCGTCGCGATGAGCAACGGCAAGGTCTTCCATTACTACTCGTGGGAAGATGTCATGGGGGCCAGGTGAGCGCGATGAATACCCGAGCTGTTTTCCCGATGCGCACCTGGTTTGCCTTGGTCTGGTTTGTTTCCACCGGCTTCGCCGCACTCGCGGTCGAGCCGGTCTCGGTTCAGTGGGTCTGGAGCGGAGCCGTCACGCCGGCCAGCGCGCGCGTCAAGGCCCGGGTCACGGGTGACACCGTCCCGATCCTGCAACTGTCCGGCGGCGCGGATGCGGAACGCAGCGTCGCGCCGGCCGCCCGGCTCCCGGCCGGGGCGGGGGAGTGGGTGCTCGACTACGTGCTGCCGGATCTTCGGCCGGACACGCGCTACACCTACACAGTCGCGGGCACGAGCGGCCGGTTCCGCACGTTCCCGGCCGGCCCGGCATCGTTCACCGTGGCGCTCGGTTCCTGTGCCCAGACCGGTTCCACCCACCCGGTGTTCGAAACCATCGCCCGGCACGAACCGCTGCTGTTCCTCCACAATGGCGACCTCCACTACGAGAACATCGCCGTGGATGATGTCCGGGTTTTCCGCGCCGCTTATGGCCGGGCGCTCACCTCGGCCACCCAGTCCGTCCTCTACCGCAGCACGGCGGTGAATTACATGTGGGATGACCACGACTTCGGGCCCAATAACTCGGACCGCACCTCGCCCAGCCGGGCGGCCTCGCGCGCGGCCTATCGCGAGATGGTGCCGCATTATCCGTTGGCCGATGAGGCGGCCATCTACCACGCCTTCACCATCGGCCGGGTCCGCTTCATCGTGTCCGACACCCGTTCCGAACGCGACCCGCCGGGCGTGCCGGAGGGGCCGGCGCGCACGATGCTGGGCGCGAAGCAGAAAGCCTGGCTCAAACACGAGCTGCTCGCGGCGCGGGATACAGCCGCACTCATTGTCTGGGTCAACTCCGTGCCTTGGATCGGCCGCGACACCGGTTCGGAAAACGAGGACCGCTGGACCGGCTTCACCACCGAACGCGCCGAGATCGCGGCGTTCCTCGAGCAGCACGATATCCGCAACCTCTGCGTCATCAGCGGCGACGCCCACATGCTCGCGATTGATGACGGCTCCAACAACCGCTTTGGCCCCGCCGGCCGGCAGCTTTTCCCGGTATTCCATGCCGCCGCCCTCGACCGCAAGGGTTCGGTCAAGGGCGGCCCTTACAGCCACGGCGCCTTCGGCGGCCCGGGCCAGTTCGGCCTGATGCGCGTGCAGGACGACGGCGGACCGGAACTCCGCGTCGAGTGGAGCGGACGCAATCACGAGGATGTCGAGCTGCTGCGACACGTCTTCACCACGCCAGCCCCTTGAGACCGGTCGGCGCAGTCCTGCGTTTCGGGCTGCTGCTGGGCGTCCTGGCGGCGGGCGCCGGCCGCGCCTCACCGCTGGCCCACTCGCACAACGACTATGAGCAGCCCCGGCCGCTGCTCGACGCGCTGGCCCTCGGCTTCGACAGCGTCGAGGCCGATGTCTGGCTGGTGGACGGCCGGTTGCTGGTGGCGCACGAGGCGGCACAGCTGCAGCCGGATCGCACCCTCGAGTCGCTTTACCTCGACCCGCTGCGTGCCTGGGTGAAACAACCGGACGCCCGCCCGCTCATCCTGCTGATCGACGTGAAGACGGAAGCGGCGGCGACCTACGCCGCCCTCGATGCTGTTTTGGGGAAATATCCCGACCTGGCGGCGCGAGTCCAAAGACGGCGCCCAGCGGGTGGCCCAGCAGAT
>DAORVZ010000262.1:0-3991 GCA_035434005.1 Lacunisphaera sp. | reverse complement strand
CCATAACCATCAACCCTATCATGCCTCTGTCCCCAAACTTTGGTGTAGACCCCTCTTCATCAAGACATGGGAACCAGGCCCGGCATCCCTTGGGATGCGATGACTGAAAACTGGCGGGATGGACGAGACTCGAACTCGCGACCTTCTGCGTGACAGGCAGACGCTCTAACCAACTGAGCTACCACCCCGTGAATCGGGAAAGAGGCCGCAACGTAGATTCCGAGAAAGGCGTGTCAAGCGTCCTTTGAAATCTTGTTTGCCTGACGCTTGGCGAGGCTTTGGCGGGCATTTTCCCGGTCCCGGCCGATCTGGGCTCGTAACTCGTCTAGGCTGCTGAACTTGGCCTCGGGACGCAGGAAATGAAGCCATCTGACCGTGATAGTGGCACCGTAATCGAGTTTCGATTCGTCCAGCAAATGCACTTCCAACAGCGGCTCGGTCGCCGTTCCGACTGTCGGGCGCAACCCGTAGTTGGCCACGCCCCGCAGAGCCTGGCCCTGGGCCGCCGCCACCTCCACGGCATAGACCCCGTGCCGAGGCTGGAATTCCGGCACCCAGGCGACATTCAGTGTGGGAAAACCTATCGTGCGGCCGAGTTGGCGACCCGGCACCACCACCCCTTCCGTAAAGTAGGCAAAACCCAACAAGGAGTTCGCCTCCTCGATGCTTCCCCTAGCGAGCAACTCCCGGATGCGCGAGGTGCTGATCGGGGCATCCCCAAGCAGGAGACGCGGAGCACTGTAAACCGCCAGACCCACCTTGCGGCCTTCCTCGATGAGCAGGGTGACATCACCCGCCCGATCACGCCCAAATCGCCAGTTCTCGCCCACATAGATCGTGTCGAGGTGCGGCAGATGCCGGCGCAGCAACGCCACAAACTCACCCGCGCTGATCCCCGCGAACTCGGGGGTGAAGTTCTGCTCAATAATAAAATCCAGACCCAAGCGTTCCAGCACCGTGCGTTTTATCGCCGAGGGCATCAGCAGTCGGGTGGGATTCTCCGGCCGGCACACCGCACTGGGGTGAGGCCAGAACGTGAGCACGCCGGCCATGCCTCCGCAGTGGCGCGCCGAGTGGATGGCAGACCCGATCACCGATTGATGCCCGCGGTGAACGCCGTCAAAGATCCCGATGGCCAGATGCAGCGGCTTCGCGGGCAGCGTTGCACCCTCGAGACCGTCGAACTGGAGCATCGCGCTCACTGGGCCACGCGGGGCGCCGCCTCGTAGGTCGGGATCAGGCGCTTCTCAATCTCGGGGATGGATAGTTTCTCGATCTCATCCAGCGGCAGGCACTGGGCGATCCTGAACTGGCCGCTGGCCGTGCGCCGCAGTGCCGACAGGTGGGCTCCACAGCCCAGTTTCTGCCCAAGGTCGTGCGCGACGGTGCGCACATAGGTGCCCTTCGTGCAGTGCAGATCAAAGGCCAGCTTCGGCAGGGTAAACGATAACAGGTCAAACGCCGTCACCCGAATGAAGCGCGGTTCCCGCTCCACCACCTCGCCCTTGCGCGCCAGCTGGTAGAGCTTCACCCCGTCCACCTTGATGGCCGAGTGCATCGGCGGCGTCTGGTATTGATCCCCGAGGAAGGTTTTCATCGCCGTGCGCACCTGCGTCTCGGTCAGCTCCGGCACGGGGCGGGTCTCCATGATCTCGCCCTCGGCGTCCTGCGAATCGGTGATGACCCCGAGCGTGGCCTCGCCCTCGTAGCGCTTGTCCACGCTCATCAGGTATTGGGAGATGCGGGTGGCCTTGCCGATGAGCATCACGAGCACACCGGTCGCCATGGGGTCGAGCGTGCCGGCATGGCCAATCTTCTTCATCTGGAGTTTGCGGCGCAGGCGGTAAACCACGTCGTGCGACGTGAGGCCCATGGGCTTGTCAACGAGCAGCACGCCGTCGATTTCCTTGGGCGACTGGAGACTCATGGCCGGGCGGCGTCCACTTCGGCTAGGCGGCGCTCAAGCGCCGCCACCAATTGCGGGTAAAACTCCGCCAAAGTCGCGGGATGGTTCAGGCCTGCGGCATTGGCGTGGCCGCCGCCGTTGAACTGGCTGGCGACCGTATCCATGCGATAGGAGCCGTGCGTGGCGCGCAGACTGGCCTTCATCATGCCAGCGCGCTCCTCGATTAGCACACCGACCTCCACCCTCTCGATGGATCGGGCGTAGTCCACCAGGCCTTCGGTGTCCTCGACCGTGGCCCCGACCCGCTCGAAGATCCCAGCGGGCAGAATACCGATGCAGACGCGACCGTGGCACTCGAATTTGAGTGAACCAAGATAGTTCTCCAGCAGCTTTAGTTTGCCGACGGACTCGCGCTCAAAGAGTTCCTGCCCGGCCTGCGCCGGGCTGGCGCCGCGGGCCACCAGCTCGGCACAAAGCTGGAAGACTCGCTTCGAGGTCGAAGGAAAGCGGAATTGCCCGGTATCTGTCATGATGCCGGTGTAAAGGGCCTGTGCCGTGGTGGCGTCGAAGGCGATGTCCGCGTCTATGAATACGCCGGCCAGCACTTCTGCCGTGGCAGCCGAGCCGGTGTCCACGAAGTTCCGCTTGGCGAAGCCGACATTGGAGACGTGGTGATCGAAGCAAGCTTGCGGCGCCGGGTAGAGCGCCTTGATCTTCTCCCCCGCGCGACTGTGGTCCGCGCAATCCGTGAACAGCGCGAGCCGGTCGCCCGCCGGCAGGTCGTCGCGTTGAAAAAAGGGAGTGTCGCCGACCAAGAATTTGATGCGCCGCGGCACCGGATCTGGATTCATACACACGGCGTCAATGCCTTGGGAGCGCAGCACCCGGCAGAGGGCGACTTGCGAACCAACGCAGTCGCCATCGGGACGCTGGTGACCGATAACGACAGCCTTCTGGCCCTGCAATTCGTGGAGGAGGACGGCAAATCGACCCGCAAATTTGGTGTAGTGGTTCACGGGGATTTGGGCTCGCGGTCGATTTCTCCGAGCAGCGTCTCCACCCGCAGCGTGCGCGGGGCGTGGTTGTCGTGCACAAAGGCCAGCAGCGGCACGTGCCTGATGATGACGTTCTTCGCTAGCAACTCGCGGATCTCGTCCCGGTGACGGACCAGCCATTTGCCAGCTGCCGCCGCTTCATCCGGTGCCCCGAGGACCGAATAGAAGACCTTGGCCTCGCGCAGATCGCCGGTGATTTCCACGCCGGTGATGGTGATCCCCACCGTCTCCGCGCCATGTTTTTTTCGAAGATGCGTGCTGATTTCCCGCTGCAGGAGCTCGTTGACGCGAAGGAGGCGGTTGCTGCTCATGGCGTGTGATGGCGGGACGGGATGGAACCGTGGCCGGAGGGAGTTGCCAAGCTCAGAGCGAGGCGCGGACCTTCTGGACCTCGAAACATTCGATGCGGTCGCCCGACTGGTAGCCATCGAATCCGTCGAGGCGGATGCCGCACTCGAGACCGGCGCGCACCTCGTTGGCATCGTCTTTGAAACGGCGCAGGGTGCCGATCTTGCCCTCGTAAACCGATTCCTTGCCGCGGCGGACACGCGCGGTGATGCCGCGGTTGATCTTGCCTTCGGTGACCAGACAGTCGGCGACAAATCCCTTGGCGACCGGGAACACCTGGCGCACCTCTGCACCGCCGAGCTTGTTTTCCTTCAGATCGGGATCCAACAAGTCGGCCATCAGCTCCTTCACGCGGTCGCCGAGCTCATAGATGATCTCGAAGGCTTCGATCGTCACTCCGTGATGCTTGGCCAGCGCGGTGACTCCGTTCTCTTGTTTGGTGTTGAAGCCAATGATGACCGCCTTGCCCGTGCTGGCCATGAGCACGTCGTTCTTGCTGATCACGCCGACGTCTGCGGCGACGATGTCGAGCGAGACCTTGGCGCTTTTGATCCCCTCTAGCACGTTCTTGACGGCCTCGAGCGAGCCGAACACATCGGACTTGAGCACGACGCGCAGCGTCTTGGCCTGGGTGGCGGCAATGTTGGCAAAGAGGGCGTCGAGCGAGACATCCTTCGGTGCC
>DAORVZ010000261.1:0-3998 GCA_035434005.1 Lacunisphaera sp. | reverse complement strand
TGCATCGCTACAAGGCCGACTCGGTGCACTTCCTCACGCCCACCGACGACAACCGGAAGTTCACCGAACTCTACACCGTCGCCCGCCTCAGCTCGTCGCACGTCCCGGCCGACGCCGAGGTCTGCATCTCCACCATCCAGCGGATGTATTCCATCCTCCAAGGCCGCGAACTCACCGAGGGCGAGGACGACATCAACCCCGCTGAATCCTCTGCCTTCACGCCTCAGGCCTCACGCCTCGCGCCTTTACCTGTCGCTTATTCGGAGAAAATCCCGCCCGAGTTCTTCGATCTCATCATCATCGATGAGTGCCACCGCTCGATCTATAACCTCTGGCGCCAGGTCCTCGACTACTTCGACGCCTTCCTCGTCGGCCTCACCGCCACGCCCGACGCCCGCACCTACGCCTTCTTTCACCAGAATGTAGTCTCCGAATACACCCACGAGGCCGCCGTCGCCGACGGCGTGAACGTCCAGGGCGAGATCTACACCATCGAGACCGAGGTTGGCCACCACGGCGGCACCGTCCTCAAGGGCCTCGTCGAGAAACGCGAAAAACTCACCCGCGCCAAACGCTGGTCGCAGCAGGACGAGGACGAGACCTACTCCGCCAAGAAACTCGACCGCGACATTGTCAACCCCTCCCAGATCCGCACCGTCATCCGCGCCTTCCGCGACAAACTCCCGGAAATCTTCCCCGACCGCACCGACGCCGCCGGGGCCTACGAGGTCCCCAAGACCCTTATCTTCGCCAAGACCGATTCCCACGCCGACGACATCATCAACATCGTCCGCGAGGAATTCGGCGAGGGGAACGCCTTCTGCAAGAAGGTCACCTACAAGAACGAGGAGGACCCCAAGTCCGTCCTCTCCCAGTTCCGCAACGGCTATCACCCGCGCATCGCCGTCACCGTGGACATGATTGCCACCGGCACCGACGTGAAGCCGCTCGAGTGCCTCCTCTTCATGCGCGACGTGAAATCGAAGGGCTACTTCGAGCAGATGAAGGGCCGCGGCACGCGCACCCTCGACCACGACGCCCTGCGCAAGGTCTCCTCCGCCGCCAAGTCCGCCAAAACCCACTACGTCATCGTCGACGCCATCGGCGTCACCAAGTCCCTCAAGACCGACAGCCGCTCGCCCATCACGCGCCCCACCGTGCCGTTCAAGGACCTCGCCATGGAGGTCGTCATGGGCGCGACCGACGCCGACACCGTCTCCTCCCTCGCCGGTCGCCTCGCCCGCATCGAGCGCCAGCTCACCCCGCTCCAGCGGCACACCCTCGCCGAGAAGATGGGCGGCACCACCGTCGGTCAGGTCGTGAAAGCCCTCTTCCACGCCATCGACGGCGAAGCCATCGAGCAATCGGCCCGCACCCTCGCCGGCGTCCCGCCCACCGCCGACCCCGGCGACACCGCCCGCGAAAAAGCCCAGCAGCAACTCGTCGCCGCCGCCCGCGCTCCGCTCACCGGCGCCATCGTCACCCAGATCGTCGCCTTCTGCACCGAAAACATGCAGACGATCGACCACGACACGCCGGACGAGCTGCGCCACGCCGGCTGGGACGGCGACGTGCAGGCCAACGCCACCGCCTTCGTCGCCGAGTTCGAGACCTGGAGTCGCGACCACCGCGACCGGCTCGACGCCCTCACCATCTACTACACCCAGCCGCAGCGTCGGCAGGAAGTCACCCTCGCGCAGATCCAGGATGTGCTCGCCGCACTCCGGCAACACGCCCCGCGCCTCGCGCCCCTCCGCGTGTGGGACGCCTACGCCCGCCTCGACGCCGTGCCCGCCAACGCCCGCCCGCTCACGGAGCTGACCGCGCTCGTCGCCCTCCTCCGCCGCGCCTGCGGCCTCGACCGCAAGCTCACGCCCTTTGCCGACACCGTGCGCCGCCACTACCGCGACTGGATCCTCCGCGCGAACGCCGGCCAGCCCTTCAACGCCCGGCAGACCGCCTGGCTCGAACTCATCCGCGACCACGTCATCGATTCGCTGCGGATGGAGAAAGCCGACCTCGACTACGCCCCCTTCGACGCCCGCGGCGGCCTCGGCAAGATGCACGAACTTTTCGGGGATCGACTTGAGCCGTTGATCGCCGAGTTGAACCAAACCCTGACCGCCTGAAATTGAACCACAGATTACTCAGATGAATACCGGATTAAATACCCCTGATTCCGCTGCCTTTCATCCGGTTCGTATCTGTGTCATCTGTGGTTAAAAACTCCGACCCCATGTCCCAAGACGCCGACCTCACCGAAAAGATCATCGGAGCTGCCTACACCGTCCTCAACACACTCAAGCCGGGGCTCGACGAGAAGCTCTACGAGCGCGCCCTCGTCATCGAACTCGCGAAGCTGGGCCTTCAGGCCGATGCCCAGAAACAATTTCCGGTTCACTACAGCAGCCAGCATATCGGCACGCTCATCCCCGATCTCATCGTGGCGGACCGGGTGATCGTGGATCCGAAAGTCGTCACGGAGTTCAACGACACCCATATCGCGCAGATGCTCGGCTATCTCAACATCACCGGGCTACAGACGGCGCTCCTCCTCAACTTCAAGCAGGCCCAGCTCGGCATCAAACGCGTCTCTCGCTGAGCCCGGAATTTTGGACCACAGATTGCACAGATGAATACCGGATTAAATACCCCCGAGCCCCTGCTTCCCCTGCCTTCTATCCGGTTCGCATCTGTGTCATCTGTGGTAAGATGGTTCGGGTCAAAAGCCCGGAGTTTTGGACCACAGATTGCACAGATAAATACAGGATCAAGGCACCCCAAGCCTGGGCCTTCTATCCGGTTCGTATCTGTGTCATCTGTGGTCAAAAGGTTTGGCTGGTCTGAACTCTTCGGCGAGCGGATGGACGCCCTCATCGACGAACTGAACAAGGAGCTGACGGCGTGAGTGAGCTTGCTCTTCCGTCCACCTGGTCCCTCGTCCGCATCGGAGAAATTACCGAGCCGATAGAGAAGGCTCTGCCCGCCAAAGCGCCCAAGAAAGAAATCCGCTATCTGGATATTTCCGGCATCGACAACAAATCCCACCGGGTCGTTGACGCTAAAACCTATCTCGGCGCCACGGCTCCCTCACGAGCGCGGCAGTTGGTCCAAGAAGACGACATCCTGTTTTCGACCGTCCGCACCTACCTCAAGAACATCGCCAAGGTTCCAGCGGAATACGATGGGCAGATTGCATCTACCGGCTTCTCGGTGTTGCGCGCTTCTTCCGCAATCCTGCCTGACTACCTTTTTGCGTTCGCGTTGACGCCACTGCTCCTTGAGCCACTCGCTTCTCTTCAGCGCGGCTCAAATTATCCGGCAGTTCGGGACCAAGATGTTCGCTCCCAATCCATCCCCCTGCCGCCGCTGGCCGAGCAGAAGCGGATCGTGGCGAAGATCGAGGAGTTGTTCAGCGAGTTGGAGGCCGGGGAGGCGAGTCTGCGGCAGGCGCGGCGGCAACTCGGCGTCTATCGCCAGTCGCTCCTCAAACAAGCCTTCGAGGGCAAGCTCACCGCAAAATGGCGCACCCTAAACTCCGCCAAACTCGAAGCCCCCGCCCAACTCCTCGCCCGCATCCAATCCGCCCGCCAATCCCGCTACGAACAGGAGATCAAGGAATGGGAACGCGATCTCAAGAAATGGGAAAAGTCCTCGCAGGCGGAGAAGCGCCCGGCCAAGCCACGCAAACCTCATGACGTGCAGCTTCCTTCGACCGATCAGGTCGAGAATCTTTCCGAGCTTCCGAAAGCATGGTCTTGGATTTCGGTCGCCAACTGTGCGGTCGAAATCTCAGACGGTCCATTCGGCTCGAATCTGAAATCCGATGACTACGTGAGTGCTGGGGTTCGCGTCGTTCGGCTGGAAAACATCGGTGCCGGTGAATTCATCGAGGAGAAGGAATCGTTCATTTCGTCGGAGAAATACGAGAAACTGAAGCGACACACGGTTCGCCCCGGCGACATTGTCGTGGCTTCGTTCATCAACGATGCAGTCCG
>DAORVZ010000260.1:0-4000 GCA_035434005.1 Lacunisphaera sp. | reverse complement strand
AAATAGATCTCGTCGGTCACAGCCGAGATGAAGGCCCCGGCCGACATCGCCTCGCGGTCCACGAAAGTGATTTTCTGCCCCGGAAACTTCTCCAGCGCCTCCATGATCTCAAAGGTCACATCCAGCGCGCCGCCCGGTGTGTTCATGTCGAGCAACACGGCGTCCGCCTTCTGCTCGATTGCTTCCTTCAGGCCGCGGCGCAGGATGTAAAGCGTCGGACTGTTGATCTCGCCCTTGACTGGGATCACATAGACCACCGTCTTCCTGGCCGGTGCCGCCGCGGCCGCTGGCTCGGTCGTTTGGCCGGCCAAGCCACCGAGGAGGAGTACCATCAGCATGCCTGCGCGTTTGAACATCAGGGCGGAGCTTACACCCCGATTCCCGACACGCAAGCGCCGCGAACTTATAATCTCGGCCCCAGTTTCAAAAAGCGCGCGCGGTTTGTTCCCCGTGCGCCTAAAATATCTGAGTTTGTATTGGAACGCCGCCGCTTTCTGTTCTACCAACTGCCCCATGGAACGCATCCCGTATCTCGGGCAGACAATTCTGAAGTGGCAGGTCGGCGCCTCCTCCTTCCTGGCCTTGCCGGAAATGGGCGCCCGGCTGATGAACTGGAACGTCACCCTCGGTGACGGCAGTGTGCGCGACATCGTCTATTGGCCGGAAGTGGAGAACCTGGACGCCATCGGCAGCGTCCGCGGGGGCAACCCTATCCTCTTTCCGTTCAGCGGACGCAGCTACGACCAGGGCGAGATCCATCAGTGGCGCGCCGCCGATGGCGTGCGCCGCCCGATGCCGATGCACGGCCTCGCCCGGCAGGGCAAGTTCCGCATCACCCGTCTCGACGAAGGCGGCTTCTCCGCCCAATTCGTGCCCGACGCAGCGGCGAAGGCCGCCTACCCATACGACTACGAATTCGTCGTCAGCTACCGTTTCGACCCGCGCGGCCTGTTCGTCGAGTTGCAACTGACCAACCTTGGCAGCCAGCCGATGCCCTGGTCCGCCGGCCATCATTTCTATTTCACTCTGCCGTGGAGCCCCGGCCGTTCGCGCCAGGATTACCTGTTCGAGACCACCGCCACGAAGCAGTTTCAACGCGACGAGCGGGGCGCCTTGGTGCCGTTCAACCGCGCCACCGCGCGCGAGTCACTCGCCAACCCCAACCTTGTCGATCTCATCCACACCGGCCTGCGCCGGGAGGTCTTCGCCGTCACCGAGGTGCCGACCGGCAATCGCCTGCATTTCCGCAGCGGCATGGCCAACAGCCCGGCGGGTGAACTAGCGGTGGTCACCTGGACCCAGGACGAGAAGTCACCCTATTACTGCATCGAGCCTTGGATGGGGCCGCCTAATGCTGCCGAAACCAAGGTCGGCCTGCACACGGTCGCGCCGGGCCAGACCCAGAAATTCTACGTGGAGATCACCATCGGCTAAGGCACGGCGGCCGATCCGACTGCCCCACCTGTCAATCTATGATCCCCAATCTGTCATTCATCGAGGGTATTGGCGGCCCCGAGCTGATGATGATCATGTTCATCGTGCTCGTGCTCTTCGGAGCCAACCGGCTGCCCGAACTGGCCCGCGGCATCGGCAAATCCGTCCGCGAATTCAAGAAAGCCGCGAGCGGCGTCGAGGAGGAAGTCCGCCGCGCCATGGAGGAGCAAGTCAAGCCCGCAACCAAGCCCCCCGGTGCCATCCAGCAGGCCGCACCGGAGAAACCGGCGCCACCGCCGGCCACGGATTAATCGAAAATCGATCCGCGGTTGAACCGCCACACCGCGACCGCCATCACCCCGCCCGTGATGCCGAGCAGCACGCCGACGGTGGGCAGGATTTGCAGGAAGGACTGTCCCGCCCACAGCACCTGCGAAAAGCCCTCCATCGACCAGTAAACCAGCGTGAACTTGGCAACAGTCTGCATGAACTCCGGCATGAAACTGACCGGGAACCACGCGCCCCCGGTTGCGCTCATCGTCAGCACGAGGAAGGTCGCGAGTCCGTTGGCCGCCGCCGCCGAGGGCGCGATCGCCGCCAGCAACATGCCGAAGGCCGTGCAGGCCGCCGCCGCTGCCGTGCAGATGACGTCCAGATTGCCGAAGTTGCCCAGCACATCGATGCCATACAGCAGCCGCCCCGCGAAAAACAGGGCCGTCAGCTGCACGAGCCCTAGGATCACCCCGTAGAGAAACCGGCTCCACAGGATGTGCGCCCGCCGCACCGGGGCCGACAACAGGCGCTGAAACAACCCGGCCTTCTTCTCGTCGAAAAACGCCGCCGCCGAGTGGCTGAGCGCAAACAACAGGAACATCATCGCCCAGCCGCCCACCACCCGCGTGGCCTCGGGGCTCTTCACGTCCTTGCCGACGACCTGCTCGCTCTCGATCTTCACCACCTTGGAGAAAAAGTCGCCGGCGGACGCCTTCTGTCCCGGCTCGTTGGCCCCGCCAATCGCACCCAGGCCCAAATCTCCATTCACCAGCGCCTGCTTGGTCTCCGCCTCGTCGCCGCCAAAGGCCTTGGTCACAGCGGCTGCCAGCTCTCCGTTGAATTGCTCGAAACGCGAGTGGCCCAGGTATCTTTGCGCACTCGCCTGCAGCGACTGGCCGAGGAGCTGCGGCACGTTGGAGAAAATTGCTTTCTGCAGGAGGCCGTTGACCGTCTGCGTTTCGATTTCATTGCGCGGATCCGAGAGTATCTTCAGGTGCAGTCCAAGGCCCTTGGCCGCAATCACGTCTTGGGGGATGATGAGCGCGAAACGGAAATCCCGGTTCCGAATCATCGGGCGCAGGTCGGCCTCCGTGAGCGGACTTTCGGTCTTGTCGGAGTTGACGCGGCTCGTGAGCACGCGGAATGATTTCTCCGCTTTGAGGGCGTCCACGAGTTTCTGCGCCGCGGGATTGTCGCTCTGGTTCACGACCGCGAGCCGGATACCGGTCGGGCCGCTGTCCTTGCGGGTCAAACCGAAGACCTGTCCGAAAATATAGATGAGCGCGACCGGCACCAGGAAGGTGAGGCTGACAGCAGCCTTGTCGCGGAAGAAATTGGCGAAATCCTTGCGGAGGAGAGTGAGGATGATGTTCATGGCGGTTCTTATTCGCGGAGCGTGCGACCGGTGAGATGGAGGAAGACCGCCTCCAGCGTGGGCCGCTCAGTGACAAACAGCCGGGAGGGGAGCGATTGCTCCTCGGCCAGCGCATAAAAGGTAGAGGTCTTGCACCCGGGCGCGGGATGAAACCGGTGCGCTCCTCCGTCCATGGCGACCGTCCCATGTTTCTCGAGGGCAGCGGCCAGCCTGGCCGTCGCTGGCGTCGCGGGAAAACCGATCGCATCGCTGAACGGCAGCCGCGCAAGCAGCTCGTCCAGCGTGCCGAGAGCGTGGATCTTGCCGTGGTCGATGATGCCGATGCGCGAGCAGAGGCGCGTGGCCTCCTCCATGTAGTGGGTGGAGTAGATCACCGTCAGGCCGTCACGCACCCGGGCCTCGAGGAAATCGAAGATGGCGTTGCGCGACTGCGGGTCCACTCCGACGGTGGGCTCGTCGCACAGGAGCAGCTTGGGGCGGTGCAGCAGTGCCGCCACCAGATTGAGTCGGCGCTGCATGCCGCCCGAGAAGGTCTTCACGGGGTCGCGCCGGCGGTCCGCAAGCTGCACCGCCGC
Organism: Lacunisphaera sp.; assembly: GCA_035434005.1. Classification (GTDB taxonomy): domain Bacteria; phylum Verrucomicrobiota; class Verrucomicrobiia; order Opitutales; family Opitutaceae; genus Lacunisphaera. Next base: position 343 of record DAORVZ010000260.1, on the reverse strand, counting down.
GAGCACCTCGTCGATCCGCGCGCGAAGATCCGCGCCGTGCAGGCCATGGAGCTCCCCGAAAATACGCAGGTTCTGCTCCGCGCTCAGATCCTCGTAGAGCGCGATGGATTGCGGCACGAGCCCGAGCGAACCCCGCGTGGAAGGATCCGCAGCCGTAACCGGCTTCCCGGCAAGCGTGATGCGACCCGCGTCGGGCGCACGTAGCCCGGCCACGAGCGACATGAGGGTGGACTTGCCCGCGCCATTGGGTCCGAGCAGTCCGAAGAATTCGCCCGGGGCGATTTCCAGTGATACGTCATCCAAGGCAGTGAGGGAACCGTAGCGTTTGGTGATGCGATCCAGT
>DAORVZ010000259.1:0-4020 GCA_035434005.1 Lacunisphaera sp. | reverse complement strand
CCCGTTGCCGTTGAGGGCGGCGGCGTTGGTGATGCCGCCGGTGTGACGGGTGGCGAGGACGGCGTAGTTGTCCTCATCCTGTTTGGTCCAGCCGTGGCCGAGCAGGAGGCGGTGCTTGAGGGGGCCGGTGGCGACTTCCCACACGACCTCGTTGCGGGCGCGGTAGTTGGTGGTGTCCACTGGCAGGTTGCGCAGGCCGCGCGGCATAAGCGCCGCGTCCTTCAGGATGGTGAGGTTGGCGGAGAGGGCCTGCAGTTCGTAGATACGCTGCCGCTTGTCTTCCCACTGGAACTGCGAGCGGAAGTGCAGGTTTGAGGTGAAGCTGTGGGTGAAGTTGTAGTTGGCGACGTTGCGGAGCTGATGCCGATACTCCTCGTCTTTGTCCGGGTGGTTGAAATTGCCGTTCCAGTTGATCTTGCGCGGCATCTCGCGCCAGACACCGTCGCCGGTATACATGCCCTTCGGGTCGCCGCCGTGGACAGGGGTCTCCCAACTGCCCTGGGTCTCGATGTAACTGCGGAAGTATTGGAACGTGAGCTTGGTCTTGTCGGCGATCTGCCAGGTCAGCGACGGGGCGATGGAATCCTCCGCCTTGTGCTGGCCGAACCAGGTTTCACCCTGCTCCCAGACTCCATTGACGCGGAAAAAGAACCGCTTGCCTGGGCCGAAGCCCCCGGTGTTGTAGTCGAATTCACCGCGATATGAGGCCGTATCGCGCACGAGGAAGCGGGTGCTGCCACCGGCCTTTTGTTTCGGCTGTTTGGTGATACGGTTGATGGTGCCGCCGTAGCCGCCGCCGCCGTAGAGCACGGCCGCAGGGCCGCGGATAACCTCGACGCGCTCGATGTTGGCCAGCGGCTGGGAGCCGTTGCCCGTCGTCTGCGCGAAGCCGTCGAGGAAGTTGGCGCCGGCACTCGACGAGCCTCGGAGCAGGAAGCCGTCGTTCTCCGTGGTTTTCACGGCCGAGGCCTCGTAGGCGAGGAGCTGGGAGCTGTCGGTTGCGAGGAGATCCTCGATGAAGTTCTGGTTGAAGATCGTCACGTTCATCGGGACGTTCTCAATGGCGGTGTTCATGCGAAGCACCTCCGCAGTGTTCGGCGACTGGTAACCTTTGTCTTCTCCGCCGCGAACTTCGAACGGGGAGAGGTGAAGAACCTCTTTGTCGGTCTCGGGCGCGGGTGCCGTCTGTGATTGAGTCGGCGTGGTCTGGGCGGACAGATTCAACGCCCCGAGCAGGGCGGGGAGCAGAAAGCAAAGGTGACGGCGATGGAGTATGGACATGATGGGATGGGAATAAGGCTTGGTGTGGAGGGGATACCAGGTGGCCGGGACTGGCCTAGGAGGGAGAGGGGCTGCCCGGCCGGTGTCTGAGTTTCAGCCCTCGTCCGGGTGCTGCGGCAACGAAAAGAAAAGCTACTACCGCCTGACCGGCTGCGGCCAAAGCTGGATTTGTGTGATGGATCAGAACAGGGCGCGGCCCTCGCTTTGCGGCGGCACCGGCAGATGGAGCAGGCGCGAAAGCGTGGGAGCGAGGTCATCCACGCCGACGCGCTCGGGATGCGTGCCGACAGGCACGCCGACGCCAAACCAAAGCAACGGAACATGGGTGTCGTAACTGTAGGGCGAGCCGTGGTTCGTTCCATGGGGGAAGTCGATCCAGTAAGGCTTGGTCTGGTAGAACACGTCGCCGCTGCGGCCGGCATGGAAGCTTAGGAGGGCTTGCCGGCCGAGTTCGGTGTTCACGTCCCGGGCCAGTAACTGGGTGCGGGTGTAGGCGGCTTCGACAAAGTCCAGCGTGAGCAGCGCGTCGCGGACGACGTTTTCGGCGGCGGCCGGCGCAACCTGTTTGCGTGCGAGCGTCTCGGGATCAAGGTGGAGCCACGCGCTGTCGACGGCCAGCCAGCGGTCGGTCGCATGTGCGAGGGGGCCAAAGACGCGGTTGAGCGCCGCTTCACCGGTTTTGCGCACGAGCGCGTTGTCTATCCGGCCGGCGGGAAAATCCGGTCGCAGGGCCTTCAGGTGCTCCGGGGTGGGCGCGGCCCCGTGATCTGCGGAAAGAACAATCAGGCATCGCGCCAAGCCGATGCGCTGATCCAGAAAGGTGAAAAAATCGGCTAGGATGCGATCAGTGCGCACGACCATATCCATGACTTCATGGCTGTCGGGGCCGGTATCGTGGCCGACGAGGTCGTTGGCTGAGAAGCTGATGGCGAGCAAGTCGGTCACATGGCGCTGGCCGAGCTTTTCCCCGTCGATGGCGGCACGCGCGAAGTCGGCAAGGATCTCGCTGGCAAACGGCGTGTGGATGAGCGCCTCATAAAACGCGGGCCCGGGCGCCTTTTCTCCGCCCGTTATTATCTTGGGGAAGATAGGGCTGAGGCCGAGGCCGGTGAATTCGTTGGGGGAATCATCCGGGCCTTGGATGGAATAGGCTTCGACGGGCAGCAGACGATCCCAGACTTTCCCAAAATAGGCGTCCGGTTTCTTGGCGACGTTGAAGCCTTCTGCCCACGCGGGTAGGGCGCGCATATAGTAGGTCGAAGTGACGAAACGATCACCTTCGGTGTAGTAGGCGGCATCGGCAAAGTGCCCGGCCATCAGGATGGCGGCGCGATCCTTGTTGGAGAGGCCGATCACCTTGGGCCGACCGCCGCGGGCGAGCTTGAGCGTGTCGCCGACAGTGGTGGCGAGGTAGCTGCGCGGTGAGCGGGCGGCGGTCGCGCGGTCTCCGGGGCGCTGGGGGCCGGTGTGCGGGGCGAGCCCGACCACCTGCTCGGCGGGATCGTCGCAGCAGTAAACGCGTGCGAGGGTGGTGCGGTCCAGCCAGTCGTTGGCGATGATGCCATGGATGTTGGCGTGCACGCCACTGAGCAGCACGCCGTGGCCGGGGCCGGTCTTGGTATAGGAATGACGGTAGTGGCAGTTGGCGAAGACCGCGCCGCGCTCCAGAAAGAGATTGAAGCCGCCGTGGACGAAATACGGGCGGAAGCGTTCCAGGTAATCCTGACGAAATTGGTCAAGGCTGATGACGACGACCAGGGCTGGCGGTTCCGCCGTCTGGCTGGCGGGGTCGCCGGCAGATAGCAGGCAAGGCAACAGCCCCAAGCTGGCCAGCAGGCGCAATGGCCGGAATGGTGCGGTGGCGGCATTGACCGGGGTGCGGCGGGGGGAAGGATCGGATTTTTTCATAAAGGCAACGCGGCGGTCTGATTCGCGGGACGGCATCATCACGCGGGCTAGATATGACAGCCAGCCGCGCGCGTTCAGGGAAACAAGCCAAACTAGCCGTAATTTTGTCCGTCGGTTTGCGGTCAAATATGGCATGTCGCAGTAACATGCTTTTCCCTCCTCCTTCGCCTTGGTGATCCTATTTTTTGCCGGAGGCGTAGTTGTCGGCGAACAGCGCGCCGAGGAACGCCACGCCCGGCAAACGGCCCGGCGGCATCATTTCGCCCGCGCACCCTTCATCGACGGCACGCCCATATTCGTCATCGGTATTCTCGGAGCGTGCGTATCTCGACGGATCTGATCCAAGCGGTGATCGGCCGTCCGGCGGTCGAAGGCATTGGAGACTGCGAGAGGAACTCGATCGGCGGTGCCGTCAAGGGGCGAGCCGGCGGAAAGAATTCCCGGCTATATCCCTACGCGTGGTGTGGGGCGGGGTTGGCGGCGGCTTCCGCGGGGGCGGGCTTGCGGCGGTTGTGGGCGAGCAGGGTGTAGAACGCCGGGACGACGAACAGTGTGAAGAGCGTGCCGATGCTCATGCCGGTGGCGATGACTAGGCCGATGCTGAAGCGGCTCTCCGCGCCGGCGCCGGTGGCACGCAACAAGGGCAGCACGCCGAGCACCATGGCGGCGGTCGTCATCAGGATCGGGCGCAGGCGCACGGCGGCGGCATGCTCCGCGGCCTGCCGGACGGACAGGCCCTGCTCCTCCTGGAGCTTATTGGCGAACTCGACGATCAAGATGCCGTGCTTGGTGATGAGCCCTACCAGCGTGATGAGGCCGACCTGCGTGTAG
>DAORVZ010000258.1:0-4039 GCA_035434005.1 Lacunisphaera sp. | reverse complement strand
CGCTCCAGAGCAGTGCGAATGATGTCACTGACAGACTTCGCCTTCCCGTCGCGCACCGGCTCGCTGAGCCGGTCGATGAATTCCACCTCCATCTGGATGGGAAACGGCTTGGGCGCCTTCGTGGGCATCTCAGAGTCCCTGCAGTTTGTCGTGCGGCACTGACGGTGCTGGCTGCGCCAGCTGCGTCGGCGCGAAGGATTCCCCAGGCAACGCCAGGTCCAGCGCAACCGCCCGGAAGGTAAGGCGAGTCTTGTCGCGGGTGAGGTGGTTGCGCAGGTCAACGGACTTCACGATCCATTGCTCGCCGACCTTCTTCAGATCGAGGAGCGTCACGCTTTTGGCCGGCTTGCCATCGGTGCCGAGTTGCTCGGCTTGCACCAGCGCCTGAAACTGTGTGTCGATATAGATCCGCACGCCGCTGAGGTCCGGTCGCGTTGCCGCGAAGTCCGCCGGTGGATAAAGCAGGAAGCGGTGCGCCGGGCGGCCGCGCACCTTGGCGAGACCCTCGTAAACGAAGTCCGCCCAGTGCAGAAAGGGCATCTGCAGGTCGAAGACCGAGAAGTCGGTGCCAGCGACCGGTTGCAGGGTCTCAGCCGTGCTCGCAGGGCGCACGGCCTTGCCGCCAAACGCAGTCCATGCGGCCGGGGCCGGGCCGGACTGGATCAGCCAGCGCTCGTCGCCGAGGCTGAGACGCGTGAGCGGCCCCGCAGATCCGCGCGTGCCGAAGAGTTCGCCTTCAAGGACGCGCTCGGCGCCTTGCCGGGGCATGACACGCAATTCAAAGGACAGCCAGTAGGTGCCGGCGATGCCGGCTTGGCGAAAATTGCCAAGGAGGCGCGCGCCTTCGGCCTGATCCGGCTTGCCACCGGAAATATAGCTGGCCGGTGGCCGGAAGCGGGCGGACTCGGCGCACCGCATCGCCGGCAGGGCCATCACCACCAGCGCAAACAAGAAAGCCCGGCGGAGGGCCGGGCTCGGGAGATCAGGGCTTCTTGGGCTCAACCGGCGCGGGGGTTGCGGGTTGCGGAGCAGGAGTCGCAGCGGGTGCCACGACGGTCGGCAGCCGGTTGTCGGCCGCATCCCGGTGTTTGGTCTGGTAGATATGGGCCAGATACAGCGCGAAGGTCACGACGAAGAAGACAATGGACGCCTTGATCGTCGCGCCGGTGAGGACGTTGCTGGTGTCCGCGCCGAAGGTGGATTCCATGCTGCCACCGCCCATGGCGCCGCCGATGCCGCCGTCGGTCTTGGCCCGCTGCATGAGGACGACCAGCACCAGGAACAGCGAAGTGATGATCAGGACGAAAGTGAGAATGCCGATAACGAGACTCATAAAGGGTGCAAAGAAGCGTGGTCAGGGAGGCCTTGTCAAAACAAAGTTCTGGGACGGGGAGGCGCTTACTTTGAACCGGGGCACTGGCTGCCTGGCGGCAATCGGAACCACCACCCTACCCCCGGACTTACAGAGGGATACCCATCTTCTCCAACACGCGGGACAGATCATCGTTGCCCTGATACTCGATGATGATGCGACCCCGCTTCGGTGAATGCTTGAGCGTGGTGCGCGCGCCGAGGTGCGTGGTCAGGCGTCTTTCAATGTCGGTCAGGGCCGCCGCCGTGGCGCCAGGCATCCGGCGCTTCTTGCCGGGACCGCCAGCCTTGTGGCGGGTCAACTCCTCGAGGGCGCGAACGCTCAGGCCCTGCTCCAGGGCGCGCCGGGCGAGCAGCAGGCGTTCCGGGGAATGTTCGACCCCAAGCAACACCTTGGCGTGGCCGACACTGAGCAGTCCCTTGCCGACATAGCCCTGCAGTTCCGGCTCAAGACCGAGGAGCCGGAGTGAATTGGCGACGGTGGCGCGGCCCTTGCCGACGCGCTGCGCGGCGGCGTCTTGCGTGAGGTCGAAATCGCGGATGAGGCTGGCGTAACCGTGCGCCTCCTCCAGCGGGTTCAGGTCGGCGCGCTGGAGGTTCTCGATCATTGCCAGCGAGGCGGAGGAAGCGTCACTCGACGTCATCACGCGGGCGGGGATGCTCCTGAGCCTGAGCTGCTGGAAGGCGCGCCAGCGGCGCTCGCCGGCGATGAGCTGGAATTTGTCCCCAGCAGCGCGCACCACGATCGGCTGCAGCAGGCCCTCGGCCCGGATGCTCTCCACTAGTTCGGTCAGCGCCTCGTCGGAGAACTCCTTCCGCGGCTGGTAGGGATTCGGCTCGACCAGATGCACGGCGATCTCGCGATAGCCGGAGAGGCCGTCGGTGGCCGGCGCCGGCGCGGGTGTGGCGGCGACGGGCGCGGGCGTCGCAGGTTTCGGGGCGGCGTTGCCGCTGGTGATGAGGGCGCCGAGCCCGCGGCCGAGGCGTGATTTCGGGATGGCCATGATTATTTGCCTTGGGGGATGAAGAGAGTCTGGCCGACACGGATCCGGGTGTCGTCGGAAATTTTGTTGGCGTTGCGGATGTCGGCCATCTTGCCGCCGGTCTTCTTCGCGATGCCGGACAGGGTGTCGCCACTCACCACAGTGTAGTTGATCCCTTCCTTGGGGAAGTCGTCGCCAAAGGTCGTTTGCACGACCGGTCGCGTGGCCTGGTTCTTGGCCAGTGCGTCGAGCGCGTTGTTGGTTTGCTTGCCGAGTCGCTCGATCTGGCCGGCGACCTGCTGGAGGGTCTCGCGCTTCTGGTCGGCCAGCGCGGACTGCATCGCACGGTTGGTGTCGGCCACGGCCTTGTTGAGCTGGTCGACCGTCACATAACTCTGGTTGGCCTTGGCCTGGAGATTGTTGTTCTCGCGCGTGAGCTGCTCGACGGCCATCGTGAGTTCGCCGACACGCTGGGTCAGGAGCGCCACATCCTGCCGCAGGTTGGCCACCTCGATGCGGGTGCTATCCACCTGGCCAGACGCAAAACCGACAAGAGCAAGCATCAGGGCGGCGTAACGAGGGAGTTGACGGGACATGGCTGCGAGCGTGGGAAATTCGCCGGACAAAAACAAGCCTAGCCCTTGGGTCGCGGAAAGGGCGCCGACGCCACGAGCGGCGGCATGGGCTGCGACGGCAACCGTGTGCCAGGAGCCACCGGCCAGCCGCGCAGGAATTCCGATGACGGCAGCATCTTGCCGCCCGGCCGCTGGAGCTTGCGGAGGCGGAGGATGCCCTGTCCCGTGCCGACGAGCAGCCCTTCGGCATCCGCCCCGATCACGACACCCGGCGCCGTCGGTTGGTAGTCTAATAGACTACCAAGGTCAGCGAGGCCCAGCTTCACGACCTGGCCGTTGATCTCCACGGCGCAGCCGGGCCACGGCATCAGGCCGTTGATCCGGGCGGCCAGCACGGCGGCGGGCAGACTGCAATCGAGCACGCCGTCGGGCTTTTCCAGTTTTCGGCAAAAGGTCACCCGGGCCTCGTCTTGCGGCGTGAACAATTGGGTGCCTGCGGCGATTTGCGGCAGGCAACGGGCGAGCAGCGGCACGCAGGCCAGTGCGAGCTTGGCCTCGACCTCGGCGGCCGTGTCGTGCGGGAAGATGGCCACGCGCTCGACGTCCGCCACGGGGCCGGCGTCGAGTTGCCGCACCATGCGCATGAGCGTGACGCCGGTCTCCTGGTCGCCACAGGCGGTGGCCGTCTGGATCGGCGAGGCGCCGCGATAGCGCGGGAGGATGGACGTGTGCAGGTTCAGCGTGCCGAGGAGCGGCGTGTCGATCACCTCCTGTTTCAGGATGTGCCCGTAGGCCATGACGAGCGTCAGGTCGGGCTTGAGATCCGCGAGTAGCTGGCGCTCAGCCTCGCCGATTTTCTCGGGTTGGAACACGGGCAAGTCGTGCGCCTGCGCCCAGACCTTGATGTCATTGGGCCGGATCTGCTGGCCGCGGCCGACCGGCCGGTCCGGCTGTGTGAAAACAGCGACCACTTGCCCAACTCCGCCGCCCTCGCCCGCCAGCCAGTCCAACGCGGGCCGCGCGATAGCATCCGAGCCCATGAAAACGATCCGCAGCATGGTTCAATCATCCAGCAGGCCCGGATCGAAATCTTCGCCCTCCTCGCCGGCG
>DAORVZ010000257.1:0-4049 GCA_035434005.1 Lacunisphaera sp. | reverse complement strand
AGCGTGAGATCCCCGAGTTGGGTGAGGCGGCGGGTGGCGGGGTCGACGAGGGCGGCGTAGGTGCGCTTGCGCTCGCGCTCGGAGCGGATCTTTTGGACCGGGGGGATGAAGTCATCATTCCAGTGCCAGAGGTCGGCGCGGACCTTCTCGTCGTCGAGGAGAGTGTCGAGACGCTCGTCTGGCGCCGGTGGCACTGGCGCGGTGGCGGCGATGATCTGCCGGCCATCAAAGGTGAAGGCCGGGGCGGTGTCGCCGCTCACGGACCAACCGGCGGGCAGGCCGGACGTGGCGTGGTTGACCAGTTCGGTGGCGGCGGCGCCGCCGCGCAGCCAGTGCCAGAGGGCGAAGCGCGCGGGCTTGGCGTCGGGCTCCGCGCGGTCGGTGACGAAGGCGAGCTGGGTCTGGGCGCGGTTCCAAGCGAGCTTCTGGTAACTGCCCGGACCTTGGCTGAGGGCGAGGGGCGCGGCGGCGTCGCCCGGCGTGACGGCGAACACGCCGTTGGCCGTGGCGGTCTTGGCCGAGACGGTGAAGATGAGGCTGCGGCCGTCGCGGGCGAAGGAATACTCGATGACGTCGGGGAAGACGCGCTCGGTGCCGGCGGCGAGGTCGCGGAGGACGAGCTCGGTGCCGTATTTCCGATCCTTGGCCGCCTCCTTTTTCGGGGCGGGGGACACGGCGGCTGCGGCAGAGGAGGGTTTCTCATCGGCGGTTTTTTCGGGGGCGGCTTCCCTCAGCCACGCGAGCCAGGAGCCGCCCCGGGCGGGGAGCTGGAAGTCCTTTACGCCGGTGGCGCGGGTGGCCTGACCGGTGGCGAGGTCGACAATGACGAGGCCTTCCTTGGGCATCTCGGCGGGTTTCTTCTTGGCGCGCCGGGCGGCGAGAGTGTCGGCGCGGTCGGGGAATACGGTGGCGATGGCGAAGCGCGCATCGCTGGTGAAGGCGACCCTCGCTTCCCGGCGGGGAGCGGGGCGTTCCGGGTTTTCGTCGGAGGCCGTGGTGGGGGGCGGGGGCAGATTGCCAATGGGGACGCGGTGTTCGCGGCCGGAGCCGAGTTGACGAAGAATGATCTCGCCGTCCCCATCGTAGGGCATGAAGGCGTAGCCGAGCCAGGTGCCGTCGCGAGTGAGGACGGAGGAGGTGATGGTGCGCCAAGCGTCGAAATCGGCGTGGGTCAGGGGCCGCGGGGCGGCCGAGGCTGCGAAGACCGGGCAGAGGAGCAGAAGGGAGAAAGCGAGAAGGCGGGGGAGGCGCATGTTGAAAGGAGCGGGTAGCGAGTGGTGGGTAGTGAGTAGCGGTTAGGAAGCGGTGCAGAGTGACTAAAGATCACTACACGCTACTCGTGCTCGCCACTGGTGGCATGGATGAACAGGCAACCTCATGGATTGCGATCCACCGCGTCGGTGGGTTGCTGATGGTAGGTGCGGTAGGTCTTGGCCCCGGCGGCGAGCTGCAGGAAGACGTCGAGCGGGATGACCTCCACGGATTCGCTCAGGCGGCCGAGGATGTCGGCGACCTTCTCCACGGTGTTGCTCTCGCGGACGTGCATGAGGAGGAAGTAGGGGCGTTGCGGGTTGAGCTGGATGAGCTCCTCAAGGTCGGCGGCGGCCTCCTCGACGGGGCGATCGATTGACAGGTAATAATCGTAGCTCAGGAGCGGCCGGCCGCCGCGGAGGTCGAAGGTGCGGGCGGAACCGTAGCCGTTGATGAAGCCGGTGGCGTCGGGATACTGGTCGTAGTAGCGGTCCACGACGGCCTTGGGCAGGTCGGTGTTGCCGACGTGGCGGTTGCCCTCGGAGTAGTCCATGATCTCGAGGATGCGCAGGTCGAGGCGCGCCATCAGATCGCGGCCGACGGCGGTAAGCGCCGGCCACTTGTCGGCGGGGATGGCCTTGGGATACATGTAGCCCGGGCCGGAAAGGCCGCCGATGAAGTAGTCGTTGGGCGACTTGTCCTCGTAGAAATACTGGAGCGCCGGCGGGTTCATCCAGGCCCAGTTCATGAGAACCTGCCAGGTGTAGGGGATCTTGCCGCGGCCGGGCTTGGTCCAGGTGCCGATGCCCATGGCGTCGGTGGAAACGGCGGCGATGTAGACTTTCTTCTCCGCCGCGCGGGTTGCGCCGCGCGGCACGGTGTGGTTGTTGGCGAATTTGAAGTCCGGGGTCAGCGGGATCTGCGAGGTGAAGGAGACGTTGGGCAGGTTGTGCAGCCCCTCCATGATGAGGCCGTAGTTGCCGACGAGCGTGGTGTGCTGGCCCTCGGTGTCCTTGGCGTAGGAGTGCCAGCCTAGGACGATGCTCGGGACGTTCTGGTGGCCGAGGATTTTTTTCAGGAGGGCGAGTTCCTCGGGATGCTTCGGGTTGGAGGACAAGTCGGTGAAAAAGGCGCGCTGGCGGATGCCGAAGTCGGCGACGCCCGGCTGCATCTCGGCACCGGCGTGGCCGCCCATCACGACGTAATAGTCGCGCGAGCAGCGCTCGAAATAACGGTCGTAGGCCCACTGGTAGATCTGGGCGTCTGTTTGGCCCGTGAACTTGCCGCGGAGGTCGACAACGGGCTGGAGGCCGTGTTTCGCGGCGAGCGGTAGCTGGTCGGCGGTGACGGCGACGAGATCCTCCACGCCGGCGATCGTGAAGGCGACGATGAGGGAGGAGCGGACGGATTTGTCCCAGACGACGACGCCCTTGGCGTGTTTCGCGTAAAGGGCGAGGGCGGCGTCAGCATCGTTCACGCCGAGGCGCTGCCACTTCACGCCGTGGCGTATCTCCAGGAAGGTCTCGAGGGGCCGGACGATCTCCCATTGCCAGTGGGTCGGGTATTCGAGGTAGAGGCGCGGCTGGTCGCGGTTCGCGAGGCCCTGAAGGGAGATGAGGAGGGCGTGGACAGGGATGTCGCCGTCCATGCGCCAGTTCTCGGAGAGGGGCACGAGGGTGGCGGTGGCCGGGGCGTGCGCGACCTTCTTGGGTTCAAGGCGGGCGATTACTGACGGAGTCTGGGCCAAGGCGACCACGGAGAGACCAAGGAGAATCAGGAAGGAGGAAATGGGGCGTTGCATTATATGCAGAAGAATTTTGTCACAGAGAGCACCGAGGCTGCACCGAGGTCACGGAGGAGTAAGGAGACTCGGTGATCTCTGTGTCCACTCTGTGAACTCAGTGTCGAAAAAAGTCACTGGGCGCGGGTGAAGACGTAGACCACGGGGCGGTTGCGGGTGCTCCGAAGTTCCGTGAGCGTGAGGCGGGTGCCGTTGGCGGAGACCTTGTAGTCGCTGAGAATATTGACCGCGCGGTCGCCCTGCTGGGTCGAGAGCACGAGGTCGGTGGAGAGGCGGAGGATGCGGCCGGCATCGAGCCATTCGCCGCGAACGCGCTTGGTGCGGTCGCCGCCGATGTAGGCGCCGAGGTGGCGGTTGTCGGGCCACAGACTGACGGGGACGACATTGTCCGGGCGGGTCAGGTCGATGGTCTGGGTGTCGGCAAACTGGCGGCGGCCCGAGCCGAACTGGCGGGCGATGGTCACGTGGTCGCCGTCGACCGTGAGGGTGAATACGTAGTCCTTCCACGGGCTGAGCTCGGTGCTGCGGGCGGCGTCGAAGTGCCAGGTGCCGGCGAGGGGACTGGTGGCGGCTTGGCCTACGGGCCAAGCAGACAGGAGAGTGGCGAGGGTGCCGAGTTGTAGGAGCTTGTTCACAAGCGACCAGCGTGCCGAGCCGGTCGGCGGATGTTGGTGATCGCCTGTAAACAGGCTCCTACAAAAGGAGAACGTGGTTGAAATTGGCATGGTGAAACGCGGGAGGTGGGGAAGAAAAAGGGCGGAGGCAGGTGCCTCCGCCCTTGGACGAATAATCGGATTTAAGCGAAGCTTAGAACTTCATGCCCAGCGTGAACATGTAGGAGCGGGGTTCCGCGAGATTGTAGTTACCCTCGGAGTATTCCTTGTCCAACAGATTGCTGACGTTGAGCGTGCCGGACATCTTGTAGCCGAACACCTCGAACGGGTAGCTCAGCACCGTGTCGAACACCACGTAGTCGCCGGCGGCGAGACCGCCGCGC
>DAORVZ010000256.1:0-4065 GCA_035434005.1 Lacunisphaera sp. | reverse complement strand
TGGCCGAAGGCGTCGAACAACGGGAAAGCCTTGTCCTCCGGCAGATCACGCAGCGGAACCGGGGTGCCGCGCGCCACGGCGGGCCCCACCTCGACCGAACCGGCCTCCTCCGGGTCGGCGAGGCCCACGACCACGCCGGTGATCGCCGCTCCCTTGGGCGAGCCCGGGGCGATATGATCGTCGGGCAAGACACCCGGCCTGACGAAATCCGCCGGAGCCTGACGAAACGCGATGAACTTCCGGAAATACGGTGCGGCTTCGTCGCCCGCGAGCGTCACAAACAACCAGACGGGCGTCGCGGTGGGGGGCACCACAGCTTCGTGAGTGCGGCCGGTTCGCGGACTCTCCGTTTTTTCCCCCGAGTCCGGGGTCAGCACGCGCAACCACACCCGAAGCGGTTTCGCGCCGGTATTCCGGACCGGCACCGCCACTTCGGCATAACCGCTGAGATCAAGCCCGGGCGCGGGATATTTGATTTCCAGCCGCTTGCGGCCCGCGCCGGCGCCGGCCAGCGCCGCCCAGGCTTCGGGGAGGCGCGCCGCCGCGGGTTGCGCGCCATCGTTGTCAGTGCGCCAAGCGGCCAACACCTGCGGAGGCTGGGTCCTGATCCCGGTGGAAATCGCGCGGGAGATGGCCGTCGCGCGCGAGGATGTGGGCAAACAAGCCAGACCAAGCAACAGCACCGCCAGCAACTGGCGGAATGGCAAAGCGGGCAGTTGGATGGAAGGCGGGTTGAGCAGGGTCATTGCGCAGGAGGGGTTCATGGGCAAACCTGGCGCCCCCGAGACAGGGAAGGGAAAAGGCTGGCGGGCTTCATCGGGGGTTCACGCGCTGGGTGAGAGATATTGCGCGCCTTACGGAGATGGGCCCGGCGCGGGTGGGTAAACCAAGGCGGTGGTCCGTCCCTCGAGGACGGCGATCGCGTGGTTAAGGATATACTGCGGAGCGTAGGTGCCGGGCTTCGTGGGCTGGGCGGAGGCAGCGGCGCGCTTCATCGCGGCCAGCGAGGGACGGGCCAGCTCGCCCAAACGGTCGAGCACATTGCCCGCCTGCTGGATGACTCCGGGGGGATTCGGCTCCAGCACCAGGCGTTCAAGCACGGGCAACGCCGCCTCGACCCGGCCGATCCGGGCCAGCGCCTCGGCGGCCGCGACGGCGACCGAGCCCGAGCGATCTTCGAGCCGGCGCCGGATCGCTTCTTCGGCCGGGGCGGCGGCAGGTCCCAGCACGGTGCAGCCCTGCGCGGCCCACCAGCGCACCGGCTCGCTCTCGTCGTCGAGCGCGGCGATGAGTTTGGGCAGGTTCGCGGCATTGCGCTCCGAGGCGAGCACGGCGATATCCACGACGCGTCCGACCGGCCAGGCGCCAGGGATGCGCGAGGCATCGTAACCCTCGAGGGGAGAGCCTTCGGGCAGCAGGCCGTTGTCGTTGATATCCACCATGCGTTGCCGCAGCCGGGCGCGCATTGTCTCCAGCGTGGCCCGGTGCGCCGGCACTTCGGCGAGGTTGACGACGTTGTCGGGATCGTTTTCGAGGTCGTAGAGTTCCTCCGGGAGTTTGGCGCCCCAGTAGCGGGCCGTTTCCGGCGTGAGCTGCCCCGCCGCGGCGAGCCGGGCCCAGGACTGGTAGCCTCGGGCTTGGAACATGTATTCGAGCGGCTGCACGTAGGGCAGGTCGGGGCGGAAATTGCGGATGTAGAGCCAGCGCGCGTCGATGATCGAGCGCATCATGTCATAGCGCTCGTCCATGCGGTCGCGGGTGGCGAAGACGAACTCGTTCGGCGCCGCCTGGGCCAGCCCGGCAAAGGCGCGACCCTGCAGGTAAGCGGGGATCTTCACGCCAGCGAGTGAAAGGACGGTCGGCGCGAAGTCCACGAAGCTCACCGGAGTCTTGATCCGCGAACCAGGGGCGGCGGGGGCGAGGTGCCGCCATTTCGGGGGGTAATAGACGATCAGCGGAACATGCGTGCCGCTGGCCTGGAGGAAGCGCTTGCTGCGTGGCAGGATGCCGCCGTTGTCGCCGTAGTAGAACACGATGGTATTGCCGGCGAGGCCGTCGCGCTCAAGCTCGCGGAGCTTGGCGGCCATCTGACCGTCCATCAGCCGGATGTGATTGTAGAAGCGAACCCAATCGGCGCGCATCTCCGGTGTGTCAGGCTGATAGGCCGGGATGCGCACGCGGGCCGGATCCGTTGCGGGAAAGTCCAGCGGCTGCTCCTGCTCTGGGAAAAGGCAGCTCTCGTGCGTGACTTCATGGTTGAACACGCTGAAGAACGGCTGGCCGGGAGCGAGGCGTTTGCGCCAGTGCGCGTTCTTGCCGGATTCGTCCCAGGCGCTTTTGAGGCTGATGGGGGAATTATAGTCCGTTTTGGCGCTGTTGGTGGTGTAATAACCGGCGTCGCGCAGCAGCGCCGGGAAGCCCTGCAGCCAGGCGGGGATATTGCCTTGGGCGCGCATGTGCTCGGCCGGACCGGCGGACGCGGCCTGGATGCCCGCGATCAGCGTGAAGCGGGACGGCGCGCAGACCGGTTGCGTGAAGCATCGTTCGTAGAGCACGCCGTCGCGGGCGAGCCGGTCGAGCGTCGGGGTCTGGGCGAGAGGATCGCCGTAACAGCCCAGCTTCGGGCCGTTGTCCTCGCTGACCAGCCAGAGGATGTTGGGCCGGTCCGCGTCGGCGGCGGCCAGGCCACTGGACGAGCAGAGCAGCAGGATCGTGAGATGGAGCAGGGTGTTTTTCATAGGATAGGGTGGGGTGGACAATACGCGGGGAATCCCTCACGGATTGTCCGGCTTGGGCAGCGCGCTGTCGGGCTTGTCGTTGTGGCGTCGGTTGAAAGTGCGTCGGGAGGCGGCCTCCGCCCGGTCGTCCAGCGCTTGGATCATCTCCGCCGGCTCGAAGATGCGGCCCTGGTCATTGGTCGCGCTGATCCAGTCCTCGGTCGCCTGACGGAGGCGGATGAGCGCGGCCTGGTGTTCCGGCCGCGGGGAGGTGACGAGATTGACGATCTCATGCGGATCCGCGTCGAGATCGTAGAGTTCCTCCGGTTCCATTCGCGCGGCGAAGAGCCGCTCCTGCACGGCATTGAGTTTGCCCTGCTCATGGAGGCGGCGCATCGCGGGGATCGCCACGTATTGGTTCTCCTTGTAACGGTTCAGGGCGTAGAAGGGCTGGTCGGGGGTGAAATTCCGGATGTAGCGGTAACGCTCGTCGCGCGCGGTGCGGAGGCGGAACACGGTCTCATCGCAACGATCGCGCGCGCCAAACGCGTAAGGGCGCGGGGGCTCGGCCCACGGGCCGAACAGCACCCGACCCTGCATCGCGGGGGGCTTGGGCGAGCCCGCGAGCGCGAGCAGCGTAGGCGCGAGGTCGATGGCCTCCACGAGGCGGCCATTGGCCGTGCCGGGCATCAGGCCGGCGGGGACCGGTAAGGCTTTCGGCCAGCGCAGCAGGAGCGGCACGCGCAGGCCGCTGTCGTAGCACCACTGCTTGCCGCGCACATGCGCCTGGCCGTTGTCGCCCATGAAGACGACGAGCGTGTTGTCGGCTAGGCCGTCGCGTTCGAGCTGCGCGAGGATCGCGCCGACCTTTTCATCGAGGGCCGAGGCGTCGTCGAGGTAGTTGGCCCAGTCGTCGCGCACTTCGGGGCAGTCGGGGTAGTAGGGCGGGATGGCGACCTTCGCCGGATCGGCCCGGCGCGGCGCGGGGAAAGACCGGCCGGTCGAGGTGGTGGCACGGGCCTGGCGGTGAGTCTCGGCGAGGTTGACCTGGGCAAAGAAGGGCTGGTGCGCCTTCAGGTCGGTCCAGCGGTCGGAATCGAACGGGGCGCCGGCGTAATAGAAATTCCAGTCGGTCTTGCCCGCACCCCGGAAGGTGATGGGCGCGGGAAATTCGCGGACGTTGGCGGTGAAGTAGCCGGCGTCGCGCAACCAGTCCGTCAACACCCGCACGCCGGCGGGCAGCGGATGGGCCGGGTCGCGATTGGAACGGTGGTTCTGTGCGCCGATGCTCGTCTGATACATGCCGGTGATGAAGGCCGAGCGGCTGGCCGAACAAACGGGGGCAGTG
>DAORVZ010000255.1:0-4067 GCA_035434005.1 Lacunisphaera sp. | reverse complement strand
GCAGGCCTGGCCGACGATGCGCGCGCCCTGCAGCACGTCGGCCGCGAGCTGCGCCTCCACGCCTGGTCGGCCGACGGGGACCTGTCCGCCAAAGGACTCAGCCTGCAGCAACAGGCCGTTCCCGCCGACATGTCCCTGCTGGCTGCGGCCATCCGCTCGGACCGCGCCACGGAATTCCAGCACATCGACGGCCCCGGCTACAGCGAGGCAGCCGACCTGCCGCGCGACCGCTCGCTCTGCTCCGCGCTGGCCGTGCCGCTCATCCTCGAGGGCCGGCCGGCCGGTGTGCTCTCCGTCTTCCACGGTGCGCCGCATCGCTTCAGCGACGACGAGAAGCGGCTCTTCACCGCGCTCGCCAGCTTTGCGGCCGGCGCGTTGCAGAACGCCCGGCTCTACGCTCGGGTGTTCCGAACCGAGGAGGTGCTGCGCAAGAGCGAAACCCTCACGACGCTCGGCCTGCTCACCGCGGAGATCGCCCACGAGATCCGCAACCCCCTCCTTGTGATCAAGCTCCTGCACGGCACACTCGGCACCGACTTCGCGGCGAATGACCCCCGCCGGCGCGATCTCCAGGTTATCACGGAGAAAATCGACCAACTCGAGGGCCTCGCCTCCCGCGTGCTCTCCTTCGGCCGTGCCCCGACCGCTCTCCACTCTCCATGGGCTCTGGCGGAGATCCTTGACGACACCTTTGTCCTCCTGCGCGCCAAGCTCGCCCAGGCCGGCGTCGAGCTGCACTACCCCGCGCCCGACCCCGGGCTGCGGGTGGAGGCCAACAAGGGCCAGTTGCAGCAGGTAATCCTCAATCTCGCGTTCAATTCCCTCTCCGCGATGCCGCATGGCGGCCGGCTCACCGTGACCTGCGCCGGGGAGGCGACGGCCCACGGCCGGGTCGTGCTCGTGGATCTGGCGGATACCGGCACAGGCATCCCCGAGTCCATCCGCGCGCGGGTGTTTGAGTCGTTCCTCTCCGGTCGCGGCGACGGCACCGGCCTCGGCCTCGCCATTGCCGCCCGGATCATGAAGGATCACCGCGGCGAGCTCGCCATCCTGCGCACCGGCCCGCTCGGCACGACGATGCGGCTCACGCTGCCCCTGACTTCCGGGTGACGCGCATTTCTTCAACCACGGATTTCACGGATAAGAAATGATCGGGATGGTGAATCCATCCGTGATTATCCGTAAAATCCGTGGGTAAAAATCCTTCCTGCCGGATTGCATCCCTCGATCCCCCAAGCGGCCAGCCGCAACCCGCCGGTTTCGCGGATTTATTCCTCCAGCTCGACGTTCCAGTAGGCGACGTCGAGGAAGTCCTTCCATTTCTCGTGCTTGTGCTGGCCGAGCACGAGCGAGATGACCGGCCGCCACTTCGGGCGCACCGGCTTGCGGATGAGCCGCATGTGCGCCTCGTGCGGGAGGCGGTTCGCCTTGCGCGAATTGCACTTGATGCACGAGCACACGATGTTGTCCCACGTGGTCTTGCCGCCGTAATGCCGCGGGATCACGTGGTCGAGGTTGAGCAGCTCCCGCGCGAAGACGTGGCCGCAATACTGGCACTTCTCGCCGTCGCGCTCGAAGACGTTGTTGCGCGTGAGCTTCAGCTCCTTGCACGGCAGCTTGTCGAAGAAGGTCAGCAGGATCACCCGCGGCAGCCGGATGTTGCGGTTGATGGTCCGCACCGTCTCCAGGGCGTCGAGCGGCGGATTGTAGGCCGAGAAATCGATCCAATCCATCAGCGAGTAGGTGCGAAACGCCTCCTCGGTCTGGTGGACGACCTGCGCGTGCTCCCGGGCCAGGAGGGCAAAGGCGCGACGCGCGCCGATGACATTGACCGCCTGCCAGAGGCGGTTCAGCACGAGCACCGGTTGGTCGAGCGCGGCTTCCATGGGCAACGGGCCATGGAGATACGGTCCCGCCGCCGCCCTGTCAAGGGGCGGGCGGCACGAGCGCGGGCTTCAGCGACTGGTTCTTGATGCGGATGCCGGTGAGCTTGGCGATGACCGTCTCGGCGTGCTCGGTGGCGACATCCACATTCGTGTGCTCCTCGTGGATGTCGATCGCGCCGACCACCTGGGCCGGCAGGCGCGTGACGCCGGCGATCTTGCCGACGAGATCCGCCGGTGTGATCAGTTGCGCGCGCCCGACATTGAACGAGACCGTGCTGAACCCCGGCTCGCGACCCGTGCGGGGCTTGCGCTCGTAGGTGCGTTTCTGCGCGGCGAAACGATCGCCGGAGGGTTGCTCGTAGGCCGGCTCCACGTAGGCAGGGGCCGCCTTCCGGACCGGCTCAACCCGCGCGGGCAAGTCGCGTTCCGCCTTGGCCGCAGGCGTCGGGGGCCGCGCCGCCTTCGGGGCTTCGTTGGCCGCGATGCGCTCGGCCTTGGTCTTCGTCGGGGCCGTCTTCGCCGGCGATTCCTCGCCCGCGCCCTGCAGCAGGTGGATCAGCGCCGAGGCGATGTCCGTGCTCGTGTAGCCCTGCTCGATGAGTCGCTGGACCATTTGGTCGTGCGACGGGAATTTTTTCTCCTCCAGCGTGGCGCGCAGGCGCTCGAAGAACACGTTGCCCCGGGCCTCCTCGACCTCGTCCATCGAGGGCACCCGCTCGCGGCGGATCTTGAGCCGGCCATAATGGATCATGTTCTGCAGCTTGTAGAGCTCGCGGCCGGCCACGAAGGTGAAGGCCATGCCCTTCCGGCCCGCGCGGCCCGTGCGGCCGATGCGGTGCGTGTAGTCTTCCGCGTCGTTCGGCAGGTCGAAGTTGAACACGACCTCGAGGTCGTCCACGTCGAGCCCGCGCGCCGCCACGTCCGTGGCGACCAGGAACTCGAAGCCGCGGCGGCGGAACTTGTCCATCACGCGCGTGCGCTGCGCCTGGGTGATGTCGCCGTGCAGCCGATCAGTCGAGTAGCCGCGGGCGTGCAGGTGCTCGTCGAGCTCGTCCACCATGATCTTGGTGCTGCAAAAGATGATGCCGTAGCGGAAGTCGTGATAATCCACGAGCCGCGTGAGCAGCTCGATCTTGGAGCGACGGTCCACCTCGAAGTAGATCTGCTCCACCTGCGGGGCGTTTTGGGCATGGGCCTCGATGCGCACCCAGGCCGGGTCGCGGGTGTAACGTTTGATCAGGTCCTGAATCATGCGCGGCATCGTCGCGGAGAAGAACAGACACTGCCGCTGCGCGGGCACCGCCTTGAGGATGTGCTCGATGTCGTCGCGAAAACCCATGTCGAGCATCCGGTCCGCCTCGTCGAGGACGACGACCTTCAGCGCGTCCAGCTTCAGCGTGCCGCGGGCCATGTGGTCCATGACGCGGCCCGGCGTGCCGATGACCACCTGCGCGCCGGCGTGGAGCGCGCGGAACTGCCGCTCGTAGCTCTGGCCGCCGTAGATCGGCACCTCCATCAGCCCCTTCTTGAAGAACGCCAGCTTGCCGAACTCCTCGGCCACCTGCACCGCCAGCTCGCGCGTCGGGCAGAGCACGAGCACCTGCACCGCGCGCAGTTTCACGTCCACCTTCTCGATCGCCGGGATGGCGAAGGCTGCGGTCTTGCCCGAGCCGGTCGCGGACTGGCCGACGACATCCTTGCCCGCCAGACCATGCGGGATGACGGCGGTCTGGATGGGCGAAGCTTCCTCGAAACCCATCTTGTCCACGGCTTTTAGAATCTCGGGCGACAGGCCGAGTTCGTTGAACGGGCGTTTTTCCATATGGCACACAATGCGCAGCGATTCTCGAAAGGATAGACCAAAGTTCGGGCTGGTGGCGGGACTGATGGGCCCGCCACGAATTCGGCAAATTTACCTCGCGTTAGGCCCCGTTTCCCCGGCTAATGACCCGCTATGCCATTTGCCAAGCTCGGGCTGCCGCCCGCCCTGATCCACGGTGTCAAAGCCATGGGCTACACCGACCCGACGCCCATCCAGCTGCGCGCCATCCCCGTCGTCCTCGGCGGCGGCGACCTCATCGGCTCGGCGCAGACCGGCACCGGCAAGACCGCCGCCTTCGCCCTCCCGATCCTCGCCCGCCTCGGCAAGCACGAGGCCCGCGGCCCGCGCGTGCTCATCCT
>DAORVZ010000254.1:0-4082 GCA_035434005.1 Lacunisphaera sp. | reverse complement strand
GAGCCACTCGGGATGGGGTTCCATCCCCGGCCAATTGAGGGATTCAAGGACTTTCTTCCCGATGCCGACCTGCCGCGAGCCGCGGTAGTGCATCGAGTCTTTCCACGGGGCTTCGCCCCAGGACAAGCCCTGCGGTTGGACGTGAGAGGGGTGCTCCGGAGAGTTGAACTGCGTGATCCCATGCGCGCCGTAGGTAAACCCGGGCGAGCCCGACAGGACGCTGGCCCAGAAGAGCTGGCGCTGACAGTCCTCCCAGTTCGTTTCGGCTATGCCCTCGTAGGCCACCTCGTCCACCAATGCGGGCATCACGGGCTGCGATGCCCGGGAGTCGCGCAGCATGGTGAGGGTCTTGGGCAGCGCCTGCAGATACATGTGCCCGGTCTGCAGCATGTCGAAGTCGAGGTGCGCCGGGTTGAGCGCCTCGGCCTTGGCGCTCGATCCATATCTCGGATGGATGGTCACGAGATGCCCCCAGCAATTGATTTCCCGCACATACTCGAGCACGCCCTGCCATTCCTCGCGTTGGCGACGGGCGTCGTCCTCCGGGGTCTTGGATGTATAATAGGGCATCGACAGTTCCCCGGCGAGGCACCACACCGCCGGCAGCGCGCCCCATCGCGCCATGATATACGCCCAGAATTTCTTCATCGGCCCGGTGCCCATGCGCAGGACGTAGAACCCCCAACAGGGCACGACCACCGGGACCATGCCGGCCGACACGAGATGGAAAACGCGCTGGTCGGCCGCGTCGAAGTAGGCTGGATTGACCGACTGGCTCGCTTCGTCCCAGGGCAGGCCCGCCTCGTTCACATTCTTCTGGTCAAAATAGGTGCCGGACGGCGCCAGGCCCGCGGTGAACTGGATGACATTGTAGCCTTTCTGCCGACGGTCCTCGGTGATGAGCTTGAACTCATCCGGCCAGGCCAGTCGCTTGGTCAGGCCGCACCACCAGGTGTCGCCCAGCCAGAGGAAGGGCGTGCCGTCGAGATGGGTGAAGTGGCGCTTGTCCGCCGAGACGCGGATCGGGCCGTGCTTGAGCAGAGGGTTGTCGCCCGCGTAGCGCACAACCCGAAACGTGCCGCGCTGCTGGTGCAGCCCGGCATCGCCGGGATTGGAGGAAAGCGTGACATAGCTGAATTCGCCGACTTCGTGCGACGAGAAGCGGAACTTGAACACGTCCCCACCCGCCCAGTAGCCTGGATAGGTCTGCTCGCGGCCACCGGGAAAGGTGATCCGCACCTTGAACTCGACGTCATGGAACGGGTCCCGATACGGCGAGGAGGCACGGAAGCTTTTCTCGAGCACTTTGTTCTGCTCCACCCGTTCACCGCCTGCGGCAAACACCGTCCCGACCAGACTGGAGGCCGCCACCGCCACTCCGGCGCGTTTCAGAAAATCACGGCGGTTGATTTCGCTCGATTGGGTCATGGATTTTCGTTGGGGTTCATCAAATCCGGGTAGGAATTTATGCGGGCGGGCCCGAGTTGACAGGCCCGCCCGATTCCGAAAACCAAATGGCGCGAAGCCGACTTTAGTTGCTGTCGTTGGGCACACCGCGGCGATAGACCACGGCTTGTTTTTGTCCGGGCAGAGTGATGGAAGAATCGGTGCCGAACGGGGGGTTGGAGAGGGTCTCTTTAAATCGGTTGAAAAGCAGCGGATCTGTGGCCGGATCGCAGGTTTCCACGCCACCCACTGTTACGCAATTATCCAGGTAGTTCGCCTGGTTCGAGAAAGAGGAAATCACAAAGTGCTCGCAGTCCACCACCGACATGACGACCTCGCCGGCCTCGGTATAAGCATTGCCCCCGACACCGATCCAGCGGATATCACTGCTTTGGGCGATCCGCACCGAGGGTGATTTCCGGCCCTCAAATTTGCTTTGAAAGACATCGATGTTGGAGCGCCTTGTGATTTGCACGTTGTAAATATTGTCCGCATTTGTCTCAGAGTTGAACGAATAAAACTTCAGTGCCGGCGCCGGAGTCGGCAGAGTCGGCAGAGTCGGGCCGGTAATCAGCAGATTGCGATAGGCTGACCCCACGTTTTCATTCTGATGCGCGTCGCTTTGGTGTTGGAAATTATACCAGCGGCCACCGCCGTTAGCCGTGATCAGGACGAGAGGGAAGTTCAAAGGCACCCCGCTGCCCACGATACGTCGGTCGAAGTTGACGTTTTGCACCACCGAGCCGGCACCGGACTGCCACTTGAGCAGATAGGCCGCCGGGGTGCTCATGCGCTGCAGCAGCATGAGATCGACCAGCCTGGTCGTCGCTCCCGCATTATTCGGGGATTCCACCAGCGGACGCTCTTCTCCGGTCATGAAAAGAGAGCCCGTATCCTCGGAGGCCTTAAGTCGGCTCAGATTTTTATGCAGACCGAAAAGCACCGTGTCGGCCTTCAGCATGAGGGTGGTTTTCAGCTGATATTCTCCGCGCGGAATGAAAACAGCCTGCCCCGGAAGCGCTGCATTGATGGCGGCCTGGATGGCCGGCGCGTCGTCACCCTCATTGTTGCCCAGAGCCTTGGCTCCGGTCCGAGTCTTCACGTTGATGATCGAAGGGCCGGTCCACATGGGCACATCGGGCATCGCGTGCCGGGCGAGGAAAGCCGTCTGGTCGGCCGCACTAAATGCGACCGCCGTGGTCGGCAGACCAGGAGCTGCCGCCGTCAACCTCTTATCCGTGCTGCTGGTCGGATCGATAAAGCTGGGGGTGATTTCCGCAGGTTCTCCGTCGTTGGGGTAACCGGCGGTTGTCTTGCCCGTATATTGGTCAAGATGAGCCCCTTCATAATATTCCGGGACCCGGAACCACGCGGATGCTCCGATACCCCCCGGACGGTTGACGGAGCCGCCTGCACCGGTCGATGTGGTGATATTCGCAATGGGCGTCACATTTTTAAGATAAACGTTGCGCAGGTAGAGCGAACGCGAGCCCGTGACAGCAGCCCCCCCGGGGCCGGTGAGTTCAATGGTTGAGTCCACGATGCTCATGTTGCCGCGCCAGCCCGTGCCTAACTCACCGGGCTCATCGGGAGCAGTGGGATTTTCGGGATCAACGGGCTTTCCGGAACCGTTGATGATGATACCCTTGCCTTGGATCTTGCAGCCTACCAGCACCATCGAGCCAAGACCGGCCCAACGCACGGAGTTCTGCTGATGTAGGGGATTCGTGTCGTCCAGCAGGGTGCAATGGGTTAGCAATACGGTGTAAGCTGAGGAGTTTGGAGCATACGCCGTGACACCGTATTTGCCTCCTCGGATCGTGACATCGGTCGTGCTCCCGCCCGGACCGGGCATGCCAGAGAGCCCCGCGTAGGCTCCGTTGGCGGTAATGATAAGTTTCTCGATCGCTGTGCCCTGGGCTCCGTCCATGTCTATACCCACGGCACCTTTCTTGCCGCCAAGGTTGATGTCCAAATACCGAACAAGATGGTTGTAGCTAGCCGCAGGTTGATTTGTTGTCGGCGCCGACCCGCTCCGCGCCCAAAAGCGCAGCATGGGGATAGCAGTGCTGTCGGTTGTTGCGTCCGCGTTAAAGGCAGTGCTGTCACCCTTGATTTGGAGGCGCGGACGGAATTTTCCCGGCGGAAGGACAGAAGGGCCCATCAGAATACAGGAAAAATCACGGTGATTCCAAACCTCCATATCGGTGATTACACTAGAACCAAGCTTCACCAGCCCTTGCACGCATTCGATAGTATCGCTGATCAGATAGGCTTCGTTGGAGGAATTAGTGGGTGGGAAATACACGGCGACCCGGGCATCGCGAGCTTCATTGATGCAGCGTTGGATGGCCAGGGTGGAGTCGATCGATCCATTACCGATCGCTTTGGCATGGTAGGGCGCCTTGGTCACATCAAAATATCCGATCTTCACGACCTCATCCCTGGCGGCTTCGCCCTCGGGAGTGCCCAACCCGCCGTTCAACTCAATGTAGCGGTCGATATAGCGCTCGCCCTGAAGAATCACGCTGCTGGCCACCCGTCGGAACTCTAAATTGCTTCCGATATTATCCGAGGGTAGCTCCAGATGAAGTTCCGGGGGGTAGATGTCTTCTTTTGAACTAAAAAAAATGTCT
>DAORVZ010000253.1:0-4097 GCA_035434005.1 Lacunisphaera sp. | reverse complement strand
AGTCCGAGCTGACCCTGGTCACCTCGCAGCGCGCCACCCAGCGCCGCCGCCGGCAGCGCACCCCGGTGCCCACGGCCGCCATCGTCGGCTACACCAACGCCGGCAAGTCCACCCTGCTCAACAAGCTCACCGGCGCGCACGTCCTCGCCGCCGACAAGCTCTTTGCCACGCTCGACCCGACCACCCGCCAGCTCGTCCTGCCCGACGGCCGCACGCTTCTGCTGACCGACACCGTCGGCTTCATCCGCCGCCTGCCCCACCGCCTCGTCGAGGCCTTCAAGGCCACGCTCGAGGAGGTCGTCGTCGCCGACTTCCTCATCCACCTGCTCGACGCGTCCAACCCCAACGTCGACCAGCATCACGCCACCACGATGGCCGTGCTCGGCGAGCTCGGCGCCGCCGACAGCCCCACCCTCACCGTCTTCAACAAGACCGACCTGCTCGACCCCCACGCCCTCGCCCACCTCCGCGCGCAGCACCCCGACGCGCTGTTCATCAGCGTCCACACCGGCACCGGGCTCGACACGCTGCTGCGCCGCTGCGAGGAGCTGGCCCAGGATGACACCGAGTCAGCCGACCTGCTCATCCCGCACGACCGCTACGACGTCGTCGCCAAGCTGCACAGCGTCGGCAATGTGAAGAAACAGGAATCACTCGACGAGGGCTCGCGACTCACCGGGCGTTTTCCTCGCAAGTTCGCCGCGCTCTACACACCCTTCGTGATCGCGCCAGTGCCGGCCAAGCCGGCGAAGAAGGCTGCTACGACCCGCCGGAAGAAATAATATCAATTCTGGCGCGCTTTGGCTCTTTTGTAGGGGCGTGGCTCGTCCACGCCCGTCGCGGGCGGACACAAGGTCCGCCCCTACAGAGTCGATGCAGAGCATAACTGTTATAAGCTGTTTACTGGAGGACTCAGCTCCAGCTGGGCCGCAGTCGACCGGGAGATCGGCCTTCCACCTGAACAGGCGGAATCGGCGATCCCGTCCGACAAAGTTCTCAGTGGGCGGCGCGCGCCACGCTGCCCGCAAGCGGGCAACCTACATCGGATAGCGGGATGTCCTCACCGAAAAATCCGGTAGAACAACCGCCCGTAGCACTCGCGCAGCGCGGTTTCGGTCTGCTGCCAGGCTTCGCCCCGCGGCACGAAGTCGATCCCTCCAACGGCCCGCGACGCGTCGAAGCGGAAATCCACGGGGAAAAGTGCGCCCTCCACGCCGGCCTTCTTAAATTGCTCCGCTGAGCGCGGCATGTGCCAGCCGGTGGTGACGAGGATGACGCGCCTCCAGCCGTGCCTCTTCATCAACTCTGCCACAGCCGCGGCCTCGTCCGCGGTGTTTTCAACCTGGCGCGTGACCAGTATTTTCTCCGCCGGCACGCCGCGCGACACCGCGATGCGTTTCAGTTCATCGCCCTCGGTCGACGCCGAGTCCCGCCAGGACATGCGCGCGCCAGTGAAGACAAGCGTGCGGGCCTTGCCCGCCTGGAGCAGGAGCACGCCCGCATCGAAACGCTCGGAAGTATCCAGGAAATTGGGCGTGAAGTCCGGCGCCACCTTGGGCCCGAGGATACCACCCAGCACCACGATCACATCGGCCGGCTCGACCTGCGCCAACGGCACCGCCGGGTGCCGGGATTCCACCCAGCCGATCAGCCGGCTGCCGACCAGCGGGATGCTACTCAGGTAAAGCACCACCAATGCCGCCACCAGCGGCCAGCGCTGCTTCTTCCACAGCCCGAAAAGCACGAGGAGAACCACCCAGCCAATTGGCAGCACGAAGACCGGTAAAAGTTTGTTCAGGAAAAGCATGGCGGATCAACGCGATCGTTTGACGAGCAGCTTGCCCCGGATGAGCGCCTGTTTTTGCGGACGCGTCAATTGCTTCAACTGGTATTCGCGTTGCAGAGCGCGGGTCAGGCCCATGGGCCCTTCCTGGTAAACCACCCGCACCGGCAGGCGCGGCCGGGTGTATTTCGCACCCTTGCGGGCGTTGTGGACGGCAACCCGCGCCTTCACGTCCTTCGCGATGCCGATGTAGAACGTGCGATCGGCGCACCGCACGATGTAGACGAAAGCTCGCTTGGCCGGCATGTTGCCGAGCCTTTTGGAATCCCACCGGCTCGACAAGCAAATCGTAGAACACCCGTTGTCCATTGAGTTGAGAGCGCACGCTTTGCGCCCTGCACCTCGATCTGAAGAACCTGAATTCTCTCACCGTATAAGAGATATCCCGCAGCAGGCCGGACGGACGGTCATCGGGCGTAAAGTATACCCGGCAGGCCGGCTGCCCCCGCCGCCCCCGGGCACCAGTGTGCAGATGATCCGAACCATAACCGAGGCCGACATCACCGACGCAGTCGTCAGGATGGACGCCAACATGGGAACCATCCCGCAGGACCCCCACATGGCGAAATACGCCGAGTTACTCCCGCTGGCGAGGGCCGTGGTGCCCCGGACCATCTCCACCGCCATTTATACGGCCGCCCGCGATTCCGAGGACGGCTTCATCGCCGGCGTGGCCGGCTACTCCAGCGGTTCCAACGTCTGGACCGCGATGCAGGCGCTGCGCACGCTGCAGGCTTTCCTCCCGCCCGGCCTGCCATCACGGTCACGACGATCGATGTGGGCGGCTCCACCGGCTTCGCCGTGGACAGCGGAAAACCATTCGGTGCAATCTTGCTGCGCCGGGGCTCCTCCATCGCCGCGCTGACCGGCGTGAACACGACGTCTCAGGCCCTGCGCCCCTGGGCGGAAAGCTATGCCGCAAGCAAGTGAGGCCAGCCGCCGCCAGCCGGGCGTTTGAACGTCGACCGCATCAAGCAGAAGGACATCGTCGCATCCGACGGGACGCCCGATGAGGGCTGCGTCAACCGGTAGGGCGCGTTATCCTTAACGCGCCGTTCTTTGCGACGGTCCAAGGATAATCCGCCCCGCCTGCTTTTCGGCTTCAAGTTTCAGGTTTCAGGCTTCTACTGCGTGCAACCACCGCACCATGTCCAAACCCGTCTGCTACTCCACCAAGGCCTTCGCCGCGGCCAGCGCCTCCTCCCGCCTCGCCGCCACCACCATCGAGCGCCGCTCGCCAACGTCCACCGACGTCCAGATCGAGATTCTCTACTGCGGCGTATGTCACTCCGACCTGCACTTCGCCCGCGACGAATGGCACTTCACCCAGTATCCCGCCGTGCCGGGCCACGAGATTGTCGGCCGCGTGACGGCCGTCGGCAGCGGCGTGAAGAAATTCAAGGTCGGCGAGACAGTCGGCGTTGGCTGCCTCGTCGACTCCTGCCGCACCTGCCCTGACTGCCACGCCGGCCTCGAGCAGTTCTGCGCCAGCATGGTCATGACCTACGGCAGCATGGACAAGCACCTCAACGCCCCGACCCTCGGCGGCTACGCCCAGAGCATCGTCGTGACGGAGGAATTTGTCCTCCGCCTGCCGGCCAACCTGACGCCCGCGGCCGCCGCGCCGCTGCTGTGCGCGGGCATCACCACCTACTCACCGCTGAAACACTGGAAGGTCGGCCCCGGCCAGAAGGTCGGCATCGTCGGCCTGGGCGGCCTCGGACACATGGGCGTCAAGTTTGCCAAGGCCTTCGGCGCGCACGTCGTCCTCTTCACCACGTCGCCCGGCAAGGCCGCCGACGCCCTCAAGCTCGGCGCCCACGAGGTCGTCATCTCCAAGGACGCCGCGCAGATGGCGGCGCACGTCGGCAGCTTCGACTTCATCTTGGACACGGTCTCCGCCGATCACGACATCAACGCCCTGCTCAACCTGCTGAAGCGCGACGGCAACCTGACGCTCGTCGGCGCGCCCGAGAAGCCGCTGCCCGTGGCGGCCTTCCCGCTGCTGATGCGCCGCCGCTCCCTCTCCGGCTCGCTCATCGGCGGCCTGCCCGAGACGCAGGAGATGCTGGATTTCTGCGGCCAGCACAACATCACGAGCGACGTCGAGATGATCCGCATGGACCAGATCAACGAGGCCTACGAGCGCATGCTCAGGAGCGACGTGAAATACCGCTTCGTGATCGACATGACATCGCTGCGCTAAGCCGGGATCATGCAATTGAAGGCCAGATAAGTTGATGGGGACCGGCTC